>JABSPC010000649.1 GCA_013215515.1 Crocinitomicaceae bacterium | reverse complement strand
TGCACAACAACGTACACACTTAGGATATAAAATATGAGCGTCGTTTGTCTATTCATGTATTGTTTTTAGTATGCTCTTTCGTTCCTCCCTTCTTTCCAGTAAATGAAGGCCTTATTTACAACCTTATTCCCCCCCGGAGTTGGGTAATTACCTGTAAAATACCAATCTCCTGTGTTATATGGGCAAGCTTTGTGAAGATTTTCAACCGTTTGATAAATAATTTCGATTGGTGTTGAAACTGTAGGAGGAGTCAATAATTCGCTGATTTTTCTAGAAACTTCGTCATCCGTGAACGGAGCGTATAATTCCTGTACATAATTTTTAATATGCTCTTTTGGTAGGTTTTCTTGTTCCTTACATTTCTTATATACAGTATCAATCAAGTAAATCATGTTGCGATCATGAAGCAAAGCAATTGTGGCTTCGAAAGCAATAAAATCACCCATTTTAGCCATGTCAATTCCATAACAGTCTGGGTAGCGAATTTGAGGTGCTGATGATACAACGATTATTTTCTTCGGATCGAGGCGGTCCAAAATTCGAAGAATTGATTGCTTCAAAGTTGTCCCTCTGACAATACTATCATCAATAATTACAAGGTTATCAGTTCCTCTTTTTACACTTCCGTATGTTATATCATAAACATGTGCGACAAGATCATCACGTGAATCATCTTGCGTGATAAACGTCCTCAGTTTCGCGTCTTTAATTGCGATTTTTTCAATTCGAGCACGTTTGATTAAAATTTCACGAATATCGTTTTCAGTAGGATTACTTCCAAGAGCAGTGATTCTTTTGATTTTCTCCTCATTTAGGTGGTCTTCAAGTCCTTTAACCATTCCATAGAATGAAACCTCTGCAGTGTTTGGGATGAAGGAAAAGACCGAATTATCCATGTCATTATCAATGGAATCAATAATTTGAGGTACAATATTCCTCCCCAATTGTTTCCGTTCTTTGTAGATGTCTACATCACTTCCCCTGGAGAAATAGATGCGTTCAAATGAACATTTAGCTTCATCTTGAGGTTCGTTAATTAACGCTTCCGTGATTTTCCCGTTTTTTTTGATGATCAAAGCATGACCAGGCTTAATTTCCTTAATCTGTTCTGCCTGTAGGTCAAATGCAGTTTGTATTACTGGTCGCTCAGAGGCAACAACACAAATTTCATCATCCTCATACCAATAAGCGGGGCGAATACCTGCAGGGTCTCTAAGAACAAATGCATCTCCATGTCCTAAAAGTCCGGCCATTGTGTAACCACCATCCCAATCTTCTGAGGCTTTTTTAAGTACTTTTTGAAGATCAATCTTTTCAGCTATTTTACTGTAAATTTCAGAATTACTATAACCTTGAGGCTTTAGTTTTTTATACATTTCATCATTTTCTGTATCAAGGAAATGACCAATTTTTTCAAGTACTGTAACCGTATCTGATTTTTCTTTCGGGTGTTGTCCAACGTGTAAGAGATCCTCGAACAACTCATCAACATTCGTTAAATTGAAGTTTCCTGCAACTACTAAATTTCTAGTAATCCAATTGTTTTGTCTAAGAAATGGATGGCAACTTTCGATTGCATTTCGTCCGAATGTTCCATATCTCAAGTGACCTAGAAATAATTCACCCGTAAAACCTGAGTTTTTCTTTAAATAATCAACATCAGTGAGGTGTTCTGGATTTTCTTTACCAATCTTTTCAAACTTAGCATTGATATAATCAAAGATATCTTGGATCGGTTTGCTATCAATTGATCTGTATCTAGAGATATATCTTTCCCCCGGAGACATGTCAAATTTGATGTTCGCCACTCCAGCTCCGTCTTGTCCACGGTTGTGCTGTTTCTCCATTAATAAATGCAGCTTATTCAAACCATAGAAGGCTGTGCCGTATTTGTCAAGGTAATATTGTAAAGGTTGTTTTAAACGAAGAAGTGCGATTCCGCATTCGTGTTTTATTGCATCACTCATTGTTGGAACGTGTAAATTCGGTACAAATTTACGTATAATAAATCGACCAATTATGCAATAATTAGAGCATTGTTTTATTCACCTGTATAAAGCAACCATTTTAGCTTTTAAAGCGTATCTATATAAGAGGTTACACAATAACTCTGGCATGTTAATTGTTTGAATATTTGGTGTAACTTAAATGTTGTATTTTGTAGCTATTGTGAAACGACTTTTACTTCCTATATTTCTCCTGTTTTTTGGCAGCATTAATTTGTTTGCTCAAAACGTATGGATGCACCCTAATGCTGGGCAATGGGACAGTCGAATTGAGTACAAGGTTGAGCTTCAGATGGGTGAAATGTACATTGAGAAGGATGGTTTTACGTACAATCTTTCCGATATCAAGACTAAATCTGGACATGATCATGGGGTAAAACCTCACGGTCATCACGATGAAGAGATTAAATCTCATGTAATTAAATCAAATTTTTTAGGCTCAAATTGGGGTCGAGAAGTTGTTCAATCAAACCCTTCTGGCTTTTATAGAAATTACTTTCTGGGCAATGATCAAAGTAAATGGAAATCGAAACTTCATAGTTATAGCGCATTATCAATGATTGATCTTTACTCTGGAATCGATCTTTTGATGGATGGAAGTAGAGGCGGATTAAAATATTCATTTCAAGTTGCACCAAACGTTGATGCTGATCAAATTCAAATGAGTTACGAAGGACAGGATAGCCTTTACATTGATGAACTTGGTAATTTACACATTGCAAATATTTTCGGTGAAATCATCGAAGAAGCTCCTAGGGCTTGGCTTATGGAGAGCAGTCGGAAGATTCAAGTTGATTTCAAAATTGTCGGAAAGAAAGTTTCATTCGATTTCCCTGATGGTTATGACGAATCAAAAACCTTAATAATTGATCCAACGTTGACATTTTCGACATTTACTGGCGCGACGGCTGATAATTGGGGAATGAGTGCTACACCGGATGCAAATGGAAATTTAGTTGCGGGAGGAACCGTTTTTGGGTTGGGGTACCCAATAACAGTGGGCGTTTTTGATACAACGTTTAATGGAGGAGTTGTGGATGCGGTGGTTACTAAGTTTACCGCTGACGGATCAAATTTGGTTTTTTCAACTTATTTAGGAGGTGGTGGTTCAGAAACAACTAATAGTATGATTAGCGATCATAACGATGATCTTTATGTTTTTGGAGTTACCTCGTCGACCAATTTCCCAATGGCGGGGGTTCCTTATGATGCTACCCACAATGGTGGGCCAGCTCCAACGAATTCTAATGGACTCGGCTTTTCTACCGGAACAGATTTATTCATTGCGAAATTTTCCGCCGATGGAACTACTTTGATGGCTTCAACTTATGTTGGTGGGTCAGGAGTGGATGGGTTGAATAATTCCGGTCTTGCTTATAACTACGGAGATGAGTTTCGAGGGGAAATAAATGTTGATGACAATGGGTTTGTGTATGTTTCATCTACAACTAAATCTGCCGATTTCCCTACTGTGATGGGCTCTCAATCTGCTTTGGCAGGAACGCACGATGCAGTTGTTTTTAAAATGACTCCTGCATTGAATACGATGATTTGGTCAACTTATTTTGGTGGTAGCGGTGTTGAAACAGGGAATTCAGTAACTGTTTTTGATAATGGTGATGTGTTTATCGCTGGTGGATCAACCTCAACTTCCTTGCCTTTCAATTTGGGGCATGATTTAACGTATGGAGGAATAAGTGATGGTTATTTGGCTCGATTTAATGGTGCAAATGGTGCTCTTCTTACAGGAACTTACATTGGAATGAATGAATATGATCAATCGTATATAGTTCAATTAGATATTGATGGTTTTGTCTACGTACTTGGACAAACTGAGTCAGATCTAGGTGTAACACCTGGGCAATACGGTATTGCAAATTCAGGTCAGTTTATCAGAAAATACGATCCGAATTTAATGTCGCTACAATGGACAACAATGATAGGTTCTGGGTCAGGTCATGTAGAGATGTCGCCAACGGCATTTCTTGTGTCGGATTGTTATGATATTTATTTATCCGGTTGGGGAGGAAGTTTGAATTCGACTAACGGCTCGGCACTTTATTCGAGTGTATCAGGATTCCCTATCACAGGGATAACTGCCTACCAAACAACTACCAATGGAGAAAACTTCTATATCGCTGTATTGGATCAGGATGCTACGTCTTTAAAATATGCGACTTACTTCGGTGGTACAAATAATTTGGCCAGTCAACACGTGGATGGTGGCACAAGTCGATTTGATAAATCAGGTAGAATTTATCATGCAGTGTGCGGGTCTTGTGGTGCTTCGAATAATGGATTTACAACTACTCCTGGTGTTTGGGCACCTTTGAGTGGAAGTGGTAATTGTAATTTGGCGGCTTTTAAATTTGAATTGAGCACCATAGAAGCGCTTGTTACCACACCAGATCCAATTGTTTGTTTACCGGATCCTGTTATATTCAATAATAATAGTGCCAATGGAAATGCGTTCTTTTGGGATTTCGGTGATAATACTTATTCGAATTTGATTAACCCAACCCACTTATATCCTGGTGCAGGAACCTATACAGTAACGTTAGTTGTAACTGATACTAATCAATGTTTTAGCCCTGATTCTGTTGAGTTTATAATTATTATCGGTGACTTTAATGGTGGTGTTGTTACACCTCCTGGGCCGATTTGCCCAGGGGATTCATACCAACTAGAGGCTTTCGGAGGTGTGGATTTTGTATGGACGCCAGCTGCGTATTTGGACGATCCAAATATTGCTATGCCCACAGCTACGCTTACTCAAACGACCGATTTCATGGTTATTATTTCGGATAGTTGCGGAATTGATACTGCCTATGTCACAGTTCCAGTTCATATTGGGACAACCACCATTTCTAACGATACCAGTATTTGTATTGGTAATGATGTTCCATTATTCGCAACAGGTGGTACGACCTATGAGTGGTCACCAAGCACATATCTTGATGATCCATTTTCAGCAACTCCTATAAGTTTACCTTTGGCAGATATTGCATATTCTGTTTCAATAACAACTTCAAATGGTTGTGATTTGTCTGATACGGTTAGGATCGATGTGTATTATACGCCTCCTATTCCTATTATGCCTGATATTTTGCAATTGTGTCAGGGCGCTTCCACTGAAATCACAGTCTCTGGGGCACAATCCTATCATTGGTATCCAAATAGTAATATAACCTTTGTTGATACGAATGTGGTTACAGTTAGTCCAACCGAAGATTTTACTTATTACTGTGACTTTACGAATGCTTGCGGAACAACCATTGACAGTGTTTTTCTTGATGTAATTACTTCAAATATTACAGCTGGAACGGATACAATAATATGCCCTGGACAAACAACTCCAATTTGGGCACAGGGCGGTATTAGTTATGTATGGTCTCCTTATCAAACATTGAATAATGCAAATACCTCCTTGGTTTATGCAACTCCAACTGAGCCAACTACTTATTATGTTATTGGAACAGATCAATACGGATGTTCGGACACTGCATCTGTTTTCGTGGACTTGTATCCGCAACCGTTTATTCAAACGAGCCCTGATGTATACGCGTTCTTGGGGGATTTGGTGCCTTTGTCGGCTACAAGTACAACTTCAGGTCCGTACCAATGGTATCCTACTGAGTTTTTGAATTGCGTTATATGCGAGAATCCAGTGGCGAACCCAGATCAAAATTATACGTATTGGGTGACTTACACCGATAACAATGGATGTACTGCTTCTGATAGCGTCAACATTTATTATGATCCTATAATTTGGATTCCAAATACGTTTACGCCAGGCGACGGTGATGCGCACAACAATTTATTCTTTGCGGAAGGAGGAAATATCAAAACCTTCGAAATGCTAATCTTTAACAGATGGGGCGAATTGATTGTGACACTAAATGATCTTACAGATTCATGGGATGGAACGTATGACGGCGTAAAATGCCAAGATGGAACTTACGTTTGGAAGGTTACACTTACTTCATTTGAAGATGAAGAATCGATTTATAACGGTCACATTAACCTGTTGAGATAACCTAAGATTTGTAGTTCATTCGTATTACTTGTTCACCACTTGGTTCATGAAATTCTTCTTTCAAAACTTGAAATCCAAATTTGTCATAAAAACGTCGATTAATGCTATTGTTAGCGAATACTTCAACTTCAAGCTCTTCGAATTGTGCAAGAATAAACTGAACTAATTTTGTCCAACACCTTTTGAATGATGCTTTGGCAATACAAATAGTCCGCCAATTTCATTTTGTTGCATTCCAATAAGCCCAATGATTTGGGATCAAGCGCAAAAGTTGTGGTTTTACTAAAATCATGAAAAGAGTTTCTCGATTCTAAAAAGGAAGAAATCAATATTTCTGACACCTCTAAATTGAGATCTGAACGCTTTAATTTTGGCATTAAAAGATTCTGCAGA
>JABSPC010000648.1 GCA_013215515.1 Crocinitomicaceae bacterium | reverse complement strand
GTAGTTGTATGGGTGAGTGATGTATCTGATAATGGATTATGTCCAGAAATCATTACAAGAACATATTCAATCACTGACGATTGTGGAAACCAAATTACGGTTGATCAATTGATTATTGTGAATGATGTGACACCACCAACAGCATCGAATCCTGCCGATACTTCGGTAGCAGGTTCAATAGATGTTCCAAATCCAAATATATCAGATGTACTTGATGAATTGGATAACTGTACTGTGAACCCTGTTGTTGTATGGGTTAGTGATGTATCAGATGGAAACGTTTGTAACTTGGAGAAAATAACAAGAACGTACTCTGTTACCGATGATTGTGGAAACCAAATTTTGGTAACTCAAATCATTACAATTCTTGCGGTTCCAGCGCCAATAGATGCTGGTCCAGATCAAGTTATTTGTCTAGGAGGATCTGCAAATGTAGTTGCGGTTAATCCATGGAACGTTCCAATCGTATGGAATCCACTAGGACCAGATGGAAATGTTTCGCCTACTCAAACAACTACATATGTTGTAACGGCCAACAATCTTACTTGTATCTCGACGGATAGTATGACAGTTGTGGTTGAGGAGCTTCCTGAAGTATCATTCTTCGGAGATGTACTTCAAGGATGTGAGCCATTGACAGTGACATTTACAAATACTACAACTTCAGCAAGTGGATTGACAGATTGTGAATGGTTGATTAACGGAACAATATTGAATGGTTGTGGAGACGTGACATACACTTTCCAAAATGGTGGAACGTATGATGTGACATTGACAACGACATCTGGAACAGGATGTGTGAACTCAATAACGTACAACGATTACATCTATGTTGAGGATCTTCCTCTTGCAGCGTTCTCTCCATCAACGAACCAACTGACGACTATGATCACGGAGGTTGATTTCATGAACAACTCTATAGGAGCTATAGATTACATTTGGACATTCGGAGATAATACAGGCCCATCATTTGTTGAGAATCCATCACATGTCTATCCAGATTATGAAGGAGGTTCATACGAAGTACAGTTAATAGCTTACTCTCCGTTAGGATGTACTGATACTGCTTGGGCAACGATTAGCGTTACCGAAGAGTTAATCTACTACGTGCCTAATTCGTTTACTCCAGATGGAGATAGTTACAACGAATACTTCCAGGCTGTGTTCACATCAGGATACGATCCTTATGACTTCAACATGCTGATCTTTAACAGATGGGGTGAAGTAATTTGGGAATCACACGATGTCACAGTTGGATGGGATGGAACATATGGTCCAGGACAAAAACTTGTTCAAGATGGAACATACACTTGGAAAATCGATTTCAAAACAAGTGAAACAGATGAGAGAATCATGATTACTGGACACGTTAATGTGATCCGATAAAAAAATATTAAGCGAAGGCAACCAATCAAATGTTGCCTTCGTTAACAGAATGTGTTATTTATCACAGAATGATATATATCGATTTTAATTGTAACTTCGGATTAAATACTGCGTTTCATAAGAACTACCACGCTATTGATTTAGGTTAATTTTTTGATAATAAATATTACCAAATTAATGAAAAGAAGAGTGAGATATGGGATGTTCGCGGTTATGCTATTTGTAGCTTGTAACGCGGTTAATGCATCCACTATAGACAAACCGTTAGAAATTGAAGTCACCTACGACTGGCTCGAATTGAAGACTGTTGATGGAGTTAAAATTGAATACAAGTATCAAGCCTTTGAAAGTGGAACTTTCAGAAATCAGCTGCTAGTTTTATTCAAGTTTACAAATACGTCGACGGATTCAAAATCAATGACTTGGGTAACCCTATTAAAGAATTCAGAAACGATATCTGCTCAAACTGTGAGCAATTAGAAAATTCAGAATATTCTCGAACAATTTCTTTAGCTCCAGGCCAAATTCTTGAAGGAAAAGCATTGGAAGCTTCAAAAACAGAAGAATATCTTTTCTAGAACTTTATTAAGTTAGTTCGGATCAAGCGCAAAAGTTGTGGTTTTACTAAAATCATGAAAAGAGTTTCTCGATTCTAAAAAGGAAGAAATCAATATTTCTGACACCTCTAAATTGAGATCTGAACGCTTTAATTTTGGCATTAAAAGATTCTGCAG
>JABSPC010000647.1 GCA_013215515.1 Crocinitomicaceae bacterium | reverse complement strand
TCTACAGGTAAGAGAAGTGTTGTAAATTTTGAGCTTATACTTTCAGTCCAATCACTAGGACGTCATCAATTTGCTCTTCTTCGCGTTTCTAATCATTAAACTCATCTTTCAATGGTTGATCCGAAAGCGATTCGTTCTCACCAATTTGGCTTAAAAATTCCTGAAAACGCTTGGCTCGGTATTTTTTACCTCTATCTCCACCGAATTGATCTTGAAAGCCATCGGAAAACATATAAATCAAGTCGCCTTCATTCAAAATCCATTTCTCGCTTGTAAAACAGCCAGTTTCTATGCTTCTTCCTATTGGTTTGCGCGTTGCCTTCAACTTTGTCATTTCTCCATCTCTAAGAACATACGCCGAATTGTTTGCTCCAGAAAAGTGAAGTTCATTCGCCTCAAAGTCAAAAACGCATAACGAAATGTCCATTCCATCATATACCGTGTCGTCATTCTCTGAACTAGAGAATGTGCTCGAAACCAATTCAGAAACTTTGTCAAGAATTTTACACGGCTCCATTAATTTAAATTCATCGACTGCACGATTAAGTGTGCTGTAGCAAACAAAACTAACAAAGGCACCAGGTACCCCATGTCCGGTTGCATCCGCCGCAGCAATTAAAACCAATTGTTTACCGTCGCTGTTAATGTTTCGATGCCAGTAAAAATCTCCCGACACGATGTCTCTTGGTTTATAGAAGATAAAGTGATCTTTAAAATTTTTAGCAATCTCATCTTTAGCTGGCAACATAGACGTTTGTAGACGCTTGGCATAAGATATACTGCTCAATATTGATGTGTTTTTTTCTTCGATAATCTCTTTCTGTTTCAGAATTTCATCGCGTTCATTTGAAATGGCTTTTTTCTGCTCTTCCAACTTCAGAAATCGAAGGATAGACCAAGCCACGAGAACGCTAATAACCACAACCACGATGTCCAAAATAATGTGTATGTATCGTATCCAATCGAAAGACTTCGCGGCAATTTCTTTTTCCTCAAGGCTACGTTCTTTCATACGGGCGATAAGAATGTTCAAATTCGATTTAGCTCGCTTGGACAATTCTTTAACTCGAGCCAGATGTTGACCTTCAACCTCAATGAGTACGAGCCAATTTTCTTTTGAATAATCGTTCAGAGAGCTAAGTTTGCTCATAATTACTTTTTGCTCTACCATTATACTATCCAAAGTACTAGCTATACCTAACACCCGATTCTCTTCTTCCTTGTCCTCCCACCGCTTAGAAACCGTGACAAGATCCTTCATAAACGCATTGGCTCCTGAAGTATGTAATAAACGCAGAGCCTCTTTATCATCATGATCCGTAATATCAAAAAACACCCATGATTCCGTATACTTTTCTGAGTCCGAGATTAGGGTATAAAGTTCATTAAGGTAAATGATTGAGGGTTGGAATATCTGCGCGTTTCTTGAATTAATCTCCCTACTTTCTTCTAGTCTCCTAAAGCTTACATACTCAGAAATTGAGAAAATTGAAATAAGTATTATAAACCCTATTATTACACGCCTGTTCCTCATTTTATATATGATCTTGGTGGTTAATTATTGACCAAAACACTTTTCCATTCACTGTCCAATATACTGACATTTAGTAATTAAAATCGTATTTTTGTTGTAAACCATTCTCATTGATGCGGATTCTTGTCATACTTTCTTGCTTTCTATCATTTGGATATTCTTCCTTTGCGCAGAGTCAAGAACAAATATACGCTGGGGTAATCTTGCACATTATGAAATATGTGGAATGGCCTTCTTATAAAGCTAAGATGACAGTAGGAGTAGTCAATAATCCTAGCTTAGTTCGTGCCCTACAAAAAGCTTCCGTTGGAAAAAAAATTCACTTCAAAAATGTTAGCGTAACGGGTATAAGTGACCTGTCTTCTGTTAGGAAAATGGACGTTTTATTTTTTTCAAAGAAGGTGTCAAAGAGCCTTTCTGTAGAAGGTCTTAAAGAAACAAATGGAACTCTCATCATTACAGAACAGCATGCTAAAATTAACGGCTCTGTTTCCGTTAATTTTATACAGAAAAATGGAAGCCTACAGTTTGAGTTGTACAATGACGCTCTGAAGGGGAATGGTTTTAAGGTTTCTGACCAACTCAAAAAATTAGCTATTCTCAAATGAAAACCTGGGCATTATACATCGTTCTTTTCGCCAGCCTCGTTCTCACTCAAAACGTCGGCCATGCGCAAGGATGCAGCGACCCAGGATTATGCACTATAGGAACGTTGAACTCAGAAACAACAAAGGATTCAGTCTCTGAAGTGGATTTTGAAAATGCCAGTTTGGAAGAACTCATGTCGGTGTATCACACCCGCGAGAAATTTCGATTTGAACTGAATAGCTTGTACGGTATAGGTGAGCACGATACTCGGATTTACTCTCTTGTTTTCAAGGGGGTAATTCGAATTAAGAAGAAAATGCTGCTGAATGTTAGAATACCTTATAGCTTGACCAACGGAACATTGGGAAGCAACTCTGGCTTTGGCGATGTGGCAGTCAGCCTTCAAAACACCTTTTTCTCTGGCAAGGACAAAAGACTAGCGGCTACAATTGGAATAGTTGCACCCACGGGAACAGCAAATGCTTCTGACAACGGAAGTGTTCTTCCAATGGCGTACCAAACCACACTGGGCTCTATCAATGCATTAATTGGGGTTTCTGGGGCATATAAAAATTGGGGGGCAGCTATCGGTTACCAACACAGTTTCGGGAAAAATGGAAACATGTTTTACAGAGATAATCTAGTAACCAACGACACACTAATTGGTTTTGACCCACTGAATGAATATAGGCTTGGGTTTCCCTCTGCTCAAAGAATGAAAAGAGGAAACGACCTTATGCTGCGCTTAGAACGTAAATTCAATATTGGTAAAAAGTTTGGTCTTGTTGTTGGCGTATTGCCCATTTTCAGGTTGACAAAAACAACGATCACCCTTGATACAGGAGAAGAGGAAGTTGTATTGAATGGAACAGATGGGATAACATTAAATGTCACAGGAGGCGCTAAATACAAGTACAACAAAAATTGGTTATTCAGAATGAACTTTGGTGTACCTGTAATTGCCCGGCAGGTTAGAGCTGATGGACTTACTCGGAAATTTGTTGGAATCGTTTCGGTTGCCTATAAAATTTGGTAACATTAATTACTAGCCTTTCTGGAGCAATAAGCAGTCAAGATAGATCTCGAAAAGTGAATCTTTTCGAGGACACAAAATTGTAGCACAAACTCTAAAGATGAAGCTTGATTCACCGGTATGTGGAATGTGATTTTAGCCTGGAGCCGTTAAATTAAATCCTCTGAAGTCACTGAGATTTCACCAGAATTTGAAATTTTAAAGTTCTTCCTTCCAACCAATTTAGACGACGTCATTTTGTTGTCATAATACCCATGATCGTCTGGATCTTTTTCATAAATCGGTTCTCTAATCTCTCCCTTAATTGTTCTGTTTGGTTGAAGCGTTGAAATAAGCATAGCATCGGACAATGAAGATCGACCACCAATTTTTTCTTTATCAATCAGTCTACCATCGTGCGTGAAAGTAGCCATCATGTATGTTAGTGGAGCGAACTCACCCATAAATTCATCCTTAACGATGTAAACAACAGCAACGAAGTTTTCATTTTCGTAAGGCTGCGCATAATAGAAGAACCCTTTACTTACTTCACGTGAAAATTTCTCGTCACGCATTTCTGAAATGTACTTTTCGTAATCGTATGAAATGTAGTTCAGTGCTTGAGACATCTCTTGGCTCATTTCTGGATCCAATTTCAATGGGACACTTGTAAGAGCGAATAATTTTTTGAACTGCAACCAGTATAAGTTTTCACTGTTCGACATTCCACGAAGCCCCTTGTCAATCGCCTTTTTGTAATGATGTGTCTTTCTTAATTCTGTTAAGTCCCTATCCTTTTGAATGTGCTCAACATTTATGTACCCTGCCTGCAATGCATACTCGAGGTACTGCCCTGCCATTTCAGGCTTTTTCTGCAAAGAATAAATACACGATTTGTTGTACAGGATCTTAGAAAATGGTTCGTAATCCAATTGCTCAGCTACACCGTAAGCAGAGATTGCCTTGTCG
>JABSPC010000646.1 GCA_013215515.1 Crocinitomicaceae bacterium | reverse complement strand
AGACAGATTCTCATTTTGGCTGCCAAGTATTCAAATTCAGCAAGTATATCATTGGTCTTTCGAGCCAAACTTACCTCAGGAAATGTAACATTGACGTAATGGTCTAAATCCTCTTTGTTCGATTGCTTAATGGCAATGTTGAACTCTAGTAGCGATAAACGATCCATGGCAAGATAGTTTTCTTGATATCTGGCTAAATCAAAAGTCTTCTCTAATAATTTTTTTGCCTGAGGATAAAGACCTTTTTCAAAAAGGATATCAATGTAGTCAATGTCTTGTCGCAGTTTTAAATTTTCGCTAAATGATGCTGAATGTTGACGTAGTGATTTTAAAATCAATTCGCTTAACTGAACTTTAAGTGTCGAAATGTTCTTTGTGTTGATTTTATTCTTGACGCCTTTTACCAAGGCATTATGATCGTACGACTGCATCTTATCTATAGCATCGAAAAGAATAGTGTAGTTGTTTGTTCCACCTGTTGAATACTGTTGGGCAAATAGTTTAAAACTTCTTTTTTCCGCCTTCGAGAGAGAGCGAATCAAATAGAAGAGATGTTCCGTAGTTTTCATATTAGCGATAGTTGGTACAAAAATACGGTTTCTTCAATGAAGTAATGTGTCCGAAATGAGATAATTGGAGTATGAAAAAGGAGCTTGGATTATTAGTTTTTGAAGTTTTTGTGTCACTTGTTAGCTCACCATGT
Organism: Crocinitomicaceae bacterium; assembly: GCA_013215515.1. Classification (GTDB taxonomy): domain Bacteria; phylum Bacteroidota; class Bacteroidia; order Flavobacteriales_D; family Crocinitomicaceae; genus UBA4466. Next base: position 976 of record JABSPC010000646.1, on the reverse strand, counting down.
ATATCTGACTGTATCTCGATTGTCTGTTTACTAAACAGGTTTAGCTAAGCTTTTGTTATGGGAAATTAAATTGAATCTTTAATTTTATTCCAAAGCTTGATTATGAATATCGACTTTGAGCGATAACCTTTGCACCGACTAACCAAGCTAACTAATATGAAAAAATCACTTTTCATCGGAACACTTCTTATTACACTTTTCTCGAATTCGAGTCACGCACAATCGAATTCTAGAAAATACATAAGACTCATAGTTTTAGATGCCAACACTCGAGAAGCGTCATTGGAAATTGACACTTATTTACGAAGCCAGGATGGGATTTTGACTTCCAGAATGGATCGTAATACGGGCGTTTATTTAGGGGTTTATTTGGAAGATTCAGAAATTGATGCGCATCAAATAATTGATTGGATTGAAGGACTCGGATACACATCTAAGTGTTTCGTAGAAGGTGCTCACGGAACGGGCGAAACCATCAAGCGAATCGACATAGAAAGTTGCAATGGTAGTTCAATTTCAATCGATAATTAACCTACTGAATTATGAAATCACTACTACAACTTCTTACAATATTTATTGCTCTTACCACCTATCAGTTAAATGCACAAGCGCCTTGTGGAACCAATTTTATGGGATTTGATCCTTGCTCTGCGGAACCGCTCGGTAGTGCATCGACATGCGCAGCTGCTCAAGAAGAGTTTCGAACAAATACTTGTCTAGGAATCTTGCCAGCAACTGGTGGTTGTGCAATGACAACTGGAACCCATATTGTTTGGGGAACGTTTACCGTTGTTTCAGCCGATACATACACGATCACTTGGGTATCCAGTAATAACAGAAACCTTCGATTGGGATTGTATCAATTTACGGATCCATGTTTCATGACTGGTGAGACACAGGTAGCTTGCGTAAATGCTGGAGGAAATGGAGTCGACGAGACCATTTCTCAATTTCTATCTCCAGGTCAGTATTACGT
>JABSPC010000645.1 GCA_013215515.1 Crocinitomicaceae bacterium | reverse complement strand
CTTCAACGAAAATGCAGGCTTCATCACCTCCTGTTCCGGCACGAATTTCCATTATTGCATTCTTTTCATCTTCTGGATCTTTTGGAATTAAAAGCACCTTGATTTCCTCATCCATTTCTGGTCGAAGCTTTTCAAGTTCATCAATTTCCATTTTAGCCATCTCCCGCATTTCTGCATCATCTTCTTCCTTTAAAAGCGCTTTTGAACTTTCAAGATTGTCGATTAGGCCTTTGTATTTTTTGTAAACCTTAACTAATTCACCGAGGTCTTTATATTCTTTCGTTAGCTTGACATAACGCTTCATGTCCGCAATAATGTCCGGATCCACGATAAGTGTACCTACCTCGATAAATCGGTAGTTAATCGCCTCTAATTTTTGCAGTAAATCGTTCATTTCTTAGTAAATAAACTCACCATAAGGGGAGTTAATTGTTAGTTTTTTTCCTTCGTGTGCTTCAACTCTACCTACGATTTTCGCATCGATGTTGAATGATTTTGATATTTCAATAATGGCGTTGGCAGCTTCTTGTGGTACATAAATTTCCATTCTATGGCCCATATTAAAAACCTTGTACATTTCTTTCCACTCTGTACCTGATTCTTTTTGAATCATATCAAATAATGGAGGGATAGGGAATAGCTTGTCTTTGATCACGTGAACATTTTCAACGAAGTGCAATACTTTTGTTTGAGCTCCACCTGAACAGTGAACCATTCCGTGAATATTTTCTTTTTGTTCGTCTAAGATTTTCTTAATAACTGGAGCATATGTTCTTGTTGGTGACAAAACCATTTTTCCAGCGTTCAAAGGCGCGTCGATTTCTTCTGTTAACTTTTTCGTTCCAGAATAGACCAAATCACTGGGGATGGAAGGATCGAAGCTTTCAGGATATTTGGTAGCAAGTTCTTTATCGAAAACATCATGTCGTGCAGAAGTAAGACCATTAGATCCCATTCCACCATTGTATTCATTTTCGTATGTTGCTTGGCCGAAAGAAGATAGGCCAACGATTATGTCGCCATCTTGAATAGTATGATTAGAGATTACCTCTGAACGTTTCATTCGACAAACAACGGTTGAATCAACGATGATTGTTCGAACCAAATCACCAACATCAGCAGTTTCACCACCAGTCGAGTGAATTCCGATTCCTTGAGATCTCAAGTCTTCAAGCAATTCTTCCGTTCCATTAATTATAGCTGAAAGAACATCGCCAGTAATTAGGTTCTTATTACGTCCAATAGTTGATGAAAGAAGAATGTTATCAGTGGCTCCTACGCATAAAAGGTCATCGATATTCATGATCAATGCATCTTGAGCGATGCCTTTCCAAACAGAAACGTCACCGGTCTCTTTCCAATACATATAGGCAAGGGATGACTTAGTACCAGCGCCATCCGCGTGCATTACTATACAATAGTCTTCATCACCAGTTAAGTGATCAGGAACAATTTTACAAAATGCTTGAGGGAATAATCCTTTATCAACATTCTTGATTGCGTTGTGAACGTCTTCTTTTCCAGCGGAAACACCACGTAGATTATATCTTGTATCTGCCATAACTAAATGTAAGATGCAAAATTAGCAATTCTACTCTAGATAAATAGGATATTGGTTTATAGTTTTGGGTTTGTGGTTCCTAGTTTCGAGTTCAAGGTTACAGGGTTAATCAACTGTCAACGTTAACCGTGAATTCGAAACTAAGAACGGGAAATTAATCATCCTTTTTTCCAAAATTTCCACCACTTCTTTGAAGTCCCTTCATCTTCATCATGAACAAGCATTTCAACAGGTTTGACTTCAACTTCGGCTTTGTCGCGCCATTCTCCATTTGAGCGAACCCATGTTTTGTTGATTCCAGGTAGTGTTAATTCAACGCCGTTCGAATTGTTTGCTGCATTTTCCATAATACATCGTAATTAATATTATTCTATTGCCATGCGCTTTGCATGACCCGCCGAAGCTATCACAGATTATCCTTCCCATTATATTTAGAGAACAATCTGCTTCATGTAGTAGTGTGTGAAATATACGATGTAATTGTTTGATTAACAAATAAATATATTTCCATTTATCAAAGGAGGGTACTGAGTGATTATTAGGGTGAAAAGTCGTTTTTTCGACAAAAAATCTTAATATTGAACTCAATTATTTCGGTTATGAGTTTAGAAAAGGAATTAGCAGCGAGAAGTGGAGGATCATGCGAACTTTGCGGAGCAACGGGGGATTTAAATATATTCGTTGTAGCACCTAAGAAAGGAGATTCTGCTAACGATTTGGTTCATACATGTAACACGTGTAATGGTCAATTAACTCAAGAAGTAGATGTCGATCCGAATCACTGGCGTTGCTTAAACGATAGTATGTGGAGCGAAGTTTCTGTTGTTAAAGTTGTTGCACTTAGAATGCTGAATCAATTGAAAGGTGAGGGGTGGCCGAATGACCTTATTGACATGATGTATCTGGAAGAGGATGATATGAAATGGGCCAAAGAAGGAATTGAAGATGAGTCCGAAGAGAAAATAATTCATCGCGATAGTAATGGAGTTGTTTTAAGCTCTGGCGATTCGGTTGTTGTGGTTAAAGATTTGAAAGTTTCAGGTTCTAGCCTTGTTGCAAAGAGAGGAACGGCGGTTCGAAATATTTCTTTGGTTTATGACAATGCGGAACAAATTGAAGGTAAAGTTGAAGGACAAACAGTAGTTCTCTTGACGAAGTATCTTAAAAAGTAATCGAATTATTTAGCAGGAAATCGTTGGGAGTTTGAAGGAAGTTCCTTGAATTTTACACAGTAATTTGTTCCCGTTAGACTGCAATCGCGATTAATTGTCCCCGAAAGTTGCTCTGTTAAACTATGGATCAATTGAAGTCCGAGCGAATCGGCATCTTCAATATTGAAGTCGTTATCGTAGCCGTTTCCATTATCACCGATGCACAATCTAAAATTCGACTCTCCGTCATCGTGCAGTCTAAGGTAGATTTCTCCTGTCTGATTTACATTAAATCCATGCTTTAGTGAATTGGTTATGATTTCATTTATCAAGAGCCCTAAGGGAATTGATGTATTGATGTTTAAGGAAATTTCATCTGCCTCGATGTTCAATGATACTCCACTTCCCTCTGGATGCATTGAATCAATTAATGGGTGAACCAACTGTTTCAAGTAACTTCCATAGTTGATCTGAGAAAAGTCTTTTGATTGGTATAACAGTTCATGAACCAGTGCCATCGAGTTAATTCGATGTAAACTTACTTCGAACAGAGATTTTGTCTTTTGATCGTCAATTGAATTGGCCTGTAAATTCAACAGGCTTGTAACGATTTGCAGGTTGTTCTTCACGCGATGATGAATTTCCTTTAACAACAGTTCCTTCTCCTTGTTGGAATGTTGAAGTAGCAAGTTTTCAGCGATAATTCGTTTGGTAACGTCAGTGGTCGTGAGGTATACTTTCGCGTAATTATGCTCAAACCCTTTTACAACTGTCCATTTCAGGTGAACATGTCTTTTAACTTCATTGAAAGTGATCAGTTCAGCATCAAATTCACAGCTTGATTCATTATTCGCGATTGCCACAAATTGATCAATAACATAGCGCGGTGAATTCTCGTTAATCAGCTCCGTGAAGTGATTTAACAAGTGTTCTTTCGAAGTCGCTTGGTTCAAGTCTATAACCGCTTGATTAATATCATTGACAATTAGCAGTGATGCACATTCCAAAAGAACGCCTGGGTGTGCTTCAAAGTGAGTTTGAATGTCTGTTATTCCTTGAGATTTAAGATCTTCGATATATTCCTTGATCTTGGAAAAGTCTTCATCCCAAATAGGTACAGGGCAATCGTCGAAAAGAGATTTGTAGTGACGTTGGCTAACGTCTGAATTCTCATCATTCGTTCGCGTTGCGTTGTCGATATTAGTAGTAATATTCTTAGTCATTGACGTT
>JABSPC010000644.1 GCA_013215515.1 Crocinitomicaceae bacterium | reverse complement strand
CCGTATTGATCCTCTTCTCCTTGAATAAACAATCCGGACAAGCCTCTGGAAGTGATTTCAGAGGTGATATTCCAATTTTCGAAGGAACCGTCTTTCCAAGTGTTTGCCCAAGCATAAAACAAATCTGTTGTTTTATCGCCGTGGTATTTTCCCAGACCCTTTAATTTCCCTTTTTTGAATGCTTTGATCGCAGGTTCTATTCCCGCTATTGTTTCAGGTTCATTGATCACATGAGCCGCCATAGTTACGATAGACTTAATTTGACTCGGAAAACGACTGGCGTATAACAGTGCTATTGTTCCACCATCTGAATGACCGATAAGAATAATTTTCTTCTCTTTTGGGATTGCCTTTTCGATGAAACGAGGTAATTCATTGAAGGCATAATCGTGTAAATAGGTCGAAGTTCGAACTCTTATTAATGCATCAGAATCTCCATGCCCTTGTCGCTCGTATACAATTCCATCTATCCCAAGACGATCACAAAGATCCTGGGGAAAAGTTTTCCATTGAGGAATACTACCAAGCGCTTCATGCAGAAACAATAGAATGAAATTTGTATTTTTTAAATCATTAGATTGAACTGTTTCATAGTTGAGATTAAAATTTCCGATTGTCACTTTCATTGGTGAGTAAAAGAAAAAACGGGATCATGTTTCCATAATCCCGTTCATTAATTTGTGCTTAATTGATCTTACAAATCACAACCATCAATTGCTTCGGCTGCAGTTTCAAGCTCATTTTCAGTATATTTTCCTTCGTCAATGAATTTTTCAATTTCATCTTCGTATTTCTCCATTTCTTCGTGAAGTTTCATTCCAGCTTCTTTATCATCTTTCTTTTTGAGAGCTTTCATTTCAGTCGTCTTCTCACAGAAACATTTCGCTGCATTTTCAGCTGTTGATAAATCTTCGCAAGGATCTCCTCCTCCACATGATATCAGTAAGAAACTCACTGCTACCATTGGTAAAATTAATTTTTTCATAGTGAATATATTAGGTTGAAATGAGGGGTTATTCCCCATCTATAATGGTAATATAGTAATTTAAACTTTTACGCGTTCTACGTAAACACCCGTTCTCGTATCAACTTTGATAGTTTCGCCTGTATCTATAAATAGTGGGACACGCACTTCAGCACCTGTTCCAATCGTAGCTGGCTTCATTGTATTGGTTGCTGTATCTCCTTTAATACCTGGCTCAGTATATGTGATTTCAGCAATGATATGCATTGGTAATTCTAGAACCAGCGGCATTTCTTCTTCAGAATGGAATAAAATATTACAGACCATTTCTTCTTGTAGAAAACCAGGTTTATCAACCATCGTTCCAGGGATATTCACCTGCTCATAATCTTTCATGTTCATGAATACATACGAATCACCTTCTTTGTACAAGTATTGATATTCTCGATTTTCAATTCGAACTACTTCAATTTTGTGACCAGCTGAAAAGGTAAAATCTAAAACCTTCCCTGTTTCAATTACTCTCATTTTCGTTCTTACAAACGCAGGACCTTTACCAGGTTTTACATGTTGAAATTCAATTATTTGAACAAGTTTTCCATTGTGATTAAGACACAATCCGTTTTTGATATCTGATGTATTTGCCATGTTTTCTTTATTGAGAAAGCGAATATAGCGAATTTTTTGTTTGAATTTGATCTGTATACTTCTTAATAATTCGATGAACAAAGACTTTCGTAACCGCCTGTTTTAATTACATTTGTAACTCGAATCGACAAACATTCTATGAGATTAGAATCAGAATTACTCAATATTCAAAATATTAAGGGAAAACCCTCAATAAACTGGAAATGGGAATTATTTGAAAACCAATTCATCCATTTGGATAAGATCGCTTTAGGTTTTGGAATTTTAATCGCTACTTGGCTTGCAATAGCAGTTTTGCGAAGAACCATTACCAAGCCCAATTTCATAATAGATAAAATTGGTAGGAAGAGAAGGATTACTATTTTCTTGATTATTAAGTATTTAGGGTGGTTTGCTAGTGTGTTTATCAGTTTTCACGTAATGGGAGCAGATATCACTGGATTGGTCTTAGGGTCTACTGCTTTGTTAGTTGGATTAGGACTTGGTCTTCAAAATATTTTCAAAGACTT
>JABSPC010000643.1 GCA_013215515.1 Crocinitomicaceae bacterium | reverse complement strand
TGTCTGCAGCGCCAATGTACGATCCTAAACTTGCAAGAGTAAAAGAATAATGGAATACAGAGACGAACGCGAAGACGGAATTGTAATCGTTCATTCTGCACCTGAGTATTGCGAACAAATAGAAGAATTAGCAAAAGTTGTATTTCCAACTATTGCCGATGAAGACTGTTTGAAATACGAGCATTATTTAAGTCATACAACAGTATTTAGAGAAGGTCAATATATAGCACTTGATGGTGATCGGGTAATCGGAGTCACAGGAACTTTTAGAGACAACTTCGACTTCAGTAAACCGCAACACAATTTCCACGACTATACCGACGAAGGCTTAATCGTAAAAGCACATGTTCCTGACGGTGATTGGCTTTACGGAATCGATTTAGCGGTACATCCCGATTACAGAAAACGAGGTATAGCAAGATCTTTATATGCTGGAAGAGAAGCTACGGTAGATCATTTAAATCTCAAAGGCCAAATTACTGTGGGCATGATGAGTGGCTACGGGAAAGTTAAGCAAGAAATGACTGGTGACGAATATTACCATAAGGTTATCTCTGGAGAAATATACGACCCAACCGTAAGTACTCAAATGCGTATTGGATGGGAAATTGAGGCATTAATTCCAGACTATTTAGATGAACCTGAAGTAACGGGTAATTATGGAATTCTTTTAGTACTGAAAAAAGGAAATTTTAAAGGATAAAATCAACACAATTATGGGAAGCATCAACTTAGTAACACCAATTCCAGGGCCTAAAAGTCAAGAAATATTAAAGCGAAGAGAAGCTGCATTACCAGCTGCATGTGCTCGTGCAACTGATATTGTTGTTGAAAGTGCAAAAGGGGCTTTAGTGAATGATATTGATGGAAATACATTATTGGATTTTGCAGGTGGAATCGGAATGATGAATGCTGGTCACAGACCAGATGAAGTTGTTGCAGCTATAAAAGCACAAACAGATAAATACATTCACATGTGTAATATTGTTGGCTCATACGAACCATACGTTGCACTTGCTGAAAAACTAAACGAACTCACTCCTGGAGATCATGCAAAGAAAACCATTCTTAGTTGCTCTGGTTCAGAAGCTGTAGAAAATGCAGTTAAGGTTGCAAGAAGCTATACCAAACGACAAGCCATTGTAGTATTTGAAGGAGCTTACCATGGTCGTACTTTGTTAACATTAACAATGACGAGCAAATACAAGCTTTTCAAAAATGGATTAGGGCCGTTTGCCCCTGAAGTATATAGATTACCTGCACCGAATATTTATCGTCGTCCTGACTGCATGACGGAAGAACAATATTTGCAAGATTGCTTAGATCGTTTTGACCACGCGATGATCTCACAAATTGATCCTGATTCAATTGCTGCCTTTGTTATTGAGCCAGTACAAGGTGAAGCTGGATTTATTCCAGTACCAAAGGTATTCTTAGAGAAAATTAGAAAAACTTGCGACGATCACGGTATTGTAATGGTAGCCGATGAGATTCAATCTGGATTCGGAAGAACAGGAAAACTTTACGCGATGGAGCATTACGGAATTGTTCCAGATGTCATTACTTCTGCAAAATCCTTAGGAGCAGGTACACCTATTTCTGCTACTACTGGTAGAGCCGAAATTATGGACAGTGTTCATTTAGGTGGTATGGGAGGTACTTATGGCGGAAGTCCGATTGGTTGCGCCGCAGCTTTGGCCGTTATCGACATTATGAGCGACCCAGCTTTCTTTAAACGTGCTAACGAAATAGGCGACAAAATCAACGCT
>JABSPC010000642.1 GCA_013215515.1 Crocinitomicaceae bacterium | reverse complement strand
ATTATCCAACCAAAATAGGCTGTCGACTCTTCCAATGTCACATTTGCAGTTTCGGCAACTAATGAAGGCAATGACGGAATGATAATTCCCAACCCAGTCGAGTCGATCATTATCGTAATAAAAATAAAAACCATCGCTTTCTTCGTCGTCATGCGGTAAATGTAATCTATTAATCCTCCTTTATATGGGCCTTTGATGTATTCGCTATTAGAAAGAATGAAAGCGTCGTTACAAATTAATTTTTCGTTCAGTGCAACCCTTTTTTATCGACGCACATTATACTATCAAACAAAGCAATATTATGAAAGAAATACTTACAGCACTCTTATTAATTACAGGATTAACAGCAAGTGCTCAGACTCAAGAACTTGGCAAATGGAAAGTTGGAATGACGGGCTCATACGATACCCATTTTGAAGGCTCACAAATAATCAATCAACCTAATTTTGGAATCATGGCGGGTGGATGCATCGAGCCTTATTACGAATCTCAAGTCAATTTCACAGCGGGAATTATTGGATCGTATTTTGTCCTTCCTCGATTGGAAGTTGGCGTCGGTGTAGCATACTCGAAGCAAGAGACTTCCAATCCGAATTTATATTACGCTAATTTTTGCGGGACAGAACCCTATTACTTACAATGCGGAGTGGGTTTAGAAATGGATCAGACTCGATTCATTGAAACGCCAGTTTTTGTGCGTTATAACTTCCTAAAGTCCAAATTGAATTTTCACGTAGAGACAGGACTTACTTTAGGATATGGATTGAACAATTACAGTTTTGCATCTTCTTCAAGATTCAACCTTCGTTCCCAAGGAGGTCTTGGAATGAGTTATACATTCGGTGGATTAATTAACGTTAGTGCAACAGCTTTTTACAAAAAAAAGATTACTGATTTCAGAAGAATCACAAACTTAAACAACTCGAATTCAATGGCATTAGAATTAAGAACGTCGTTTATTTTTTAGTACAAACTGACATAAAGACTTATTTGTTCGTTAGGTTTAATGATTATAAGAAAGAAAAAGAATTAAAATTATTAAGTCACCATATCACTCGTACAACGACTCGGATTTAGTGAAGGCCTGTTTGAAGAACAAACGACAAGCCCAGAAAGAGCTCTATCTAAGGTTTTCATTTAATATGAAAGGAGTTGCCTTGAGATATGCTTCATCGGAAGACGCGGCAGAAGACATTTTGCAGGAAAGCTTTATTCGGGTATTTAAAAACTTGAAAGCTTATAAAGATAAAGGCTCGTTGGGTGGGTGGATTAGAGTAATAACAGTGAATACATCACTAGAGCTCTATCGAAAGGACAAGACACGAGAGAAGCACTACAATGAGGTTCAACTGGATTCGAGCAATGAAGTTTCAGAAGATGCCTTAAGGACAATTGCGTTGGAAGATTTGTTAAAGAAGATTCAAGCATTGCCCACTGGTTATCGACTTGTTTTTAACCTCTATGCGATTGAAGGATTCAACCATAGAGAAATTGCGAAGAAGTTGAATTATACTGAAGGAACGAGTAAATCTCAATATGCAAGAGCGAAGAAACTGTTGCAGAAAATGATTTTAGAAGAAGAAGAATTTGAGCGGAAAATAATGAAAGATGCGAGATAAGAAATTTTCAGATATTGTTTCGGAACGTTTTGATGGCTTTGGCGACAATCCATCTGATGCTGTTTGGGAAAACATTGAAAGTAATCTTGACGGTGATAAAAAACGCCGTCGTGCTATCATATGGTGGACTGTAGCCGCGGGTGTTGCACTTTCTGCTCTTGCTTATAATTTTACTTCTTGGAATGGTGTTGGTACAGATACTGTTCCTTCATTTTCTTTAAATGAGAGCCAAGCCAAAAAACTGTTTGAAAAGCAGATTGAAGAACAAAACAAAACGAAGCTTGAATCAACTGAGGCATTAAATGCACAGCAAGCCTTGAATGAAGTTCCTTCTGAGAAAATAAAATTGACGCAAACTCAACTTAGCAAGTCGAAGATCGAAGAAATTAAAAAAGCACTGCGCGAAGCTGGTTACGATTTTCCTTATTCAAATCCACATTCGTATCCTTATATAGATAGTCATGGAAATAGACGTGTTTATTATCGCGAACCGAGAAAGGGAATAAATCGGACAATTGCTGAAGTTGAACAACCGGATAAGAGTGAAACTGAATCAGATACGATTACTCCTTTGGTGTACGAACTTCTTGATCGAATCCCATTTCCGACTGCTGAAAATGACATCCTGTCCGGCATACAGATAATTCCTGCCCCTAAATGGAGAATTGGAGCTAGAGTTACAGGTTTTTTAAATGCAAGTACTCCAGTAACAATAAGTAATCAAAGCAATCCTCCAATAACAATAGCGGGAACGGAATTCTCTGATTTTCACAATTCACACAGACGTTATTTTGAAGCCGAAATATTTACTCAACGAAGAATGAGGAACCGATTCTATATGTCATCTGGTCTGATGTTCTCAACAGGAAATGATAT
>JABSPC010000641.1 GCA_013215515.1 Crocinitomicaceae bacterium | reverse complement strand
AGGAGCTGTCCATTCCAAAGTTGTAGAGTCCCATGGGTTTTGAACCGCTTTTGGTCCTCTTAAAATACTATAGAAGAAGTTGAATAAGAACAACAGTTGTCCAAGAGCCGCTAGGATTGCAAACATTGTAATAATCACGTTCAAGTCCATCATCAAATTAGCCGATTCTTGATCGAAACTGCCATAAACTGTATAGTCATAATAACGTCTAGGTGCTCCAGCAATTCCTACGAAGTGCATTGGGAAGAATACCCCGTATGCTCCAACAATTGTAATCCAGAAGTGAGCGTACCCTAATCGAGTATTCATCATTTTTCCGAACATTTTTGGGAACCAATGGTAAACACCTGCGAACATTCCAAAGACAGCTGACAGTCCCATTACTACGTGGAAGTGGGCGACGACAAAATACGTATCGTGAATCGCAATATCCAATGCAGCATCTGCAAGAATAATTCCTGTTACCCCACCTGTAATAAACGTTGATACAAGTCCAATTGCGAACAACATCGCTGGCGTATAAACAATTGATCCTTTCCAAAGAGTCGTGATGTAGTTAAACACCTTAACCGCAGATGGAATGGCAATCAATAAGGTTGTGAAAACGAATACACTACCTAAGAATGGATTCATTCCAGTTATAAACATATGGTGTGCCCATACAATAAAGGAAAGGAAACCAATTGCTAGAATAGATCCAATCATTGCACGGTAACCAAAGATAGGTTTACGTGAATTCGTGGCTATAATTTCAGATGATAATCCAAGAGCAGGTAGAAGTACAATATATACCTCAGGGTGACCTAAGAACCAGAATAAGTGCTGGAACAATAATGGTGAACCACCATGTTGCGTCAACATCTCTCCATTTATAATTATATCAGATAAGTAGAAACTTGTTCCAGCCAATCTATCCATTATAAGTAAAACCGCGGCTGATAATAATACAGGGAAAGAAAGTACACCAAGAATTGCAGTAACAAAGAACGCCCAAACTGTAAGTGGCAATCTTGTCATTGTCATTCCCTTAGTACGCAGGTTCAATATAGTAACAATGTAGTTCAAAGATCCAATCAAAGATGAAGCAATGAAAATCGCCATTGAGAATAACCATAAAGTCATACCCATACCAGATCCACTAATTGCTTGAGGCAATGCTGATAAAGGAGGATAAATCGTCCAACCGGCCATTGCTGGACCTGTTTCAACAAATAATGATCCGAACATCAACAATGAAGAGATGAAGAAGAACCAATACGAAAGCATGTTCAAGAACCCAGATGCCATATCACGTGCACCAATCTGTAATGGAATTAAGAGGTTAGAGAATGTACCCGACAATCCACCTGTTAACAGGAAGAATACCATGATAGTACCGTGAATCGTTACCAATCCAAGATAGATATCTTCTGTCATTACACCACCCGGAGCCCAAGTTTCACCAAGGAAGAACGACACGAAATCAGAACCTTCCCCAGGCCAAGCCAATTGAACTCTAAATAATATAGATAATAACATCGCCACAACCCCCATGAATACCGCAGTCATTAAGAACTGCTTCGCAATCATTTTATGGTCTTGACTAAAGATGTACTTTGATACGAAACTTTCCTCGTGGTGTCCGTGATCATCGTGATGTCCGTCTACATCGTGCGCTACTGCCGCCATTTATCCTAGTTTAAATTTATTCTTAATCTTATTCTAAATTCCATCAACAACTTCAGGAACTACAATATTTGCTTTTTCTTCCAATTCTAGTTTCAAAGCTTCTAACTCTGACCAAGTTGGCGTAATTTCAACTTTACCATCACCCTTGAAGTAGGTATGTGCGAACGTTGCTTCATGAACTTTACCTCTTTTAAGAAGAATTTTATTTCCTTCATCATCAAGAACGTATTTTCCTTTTCCATTCTTCTTATAAACTCCATTCATCCACGCGTCATACGTTTTTGCATCGAGTACTTCAACCATCATTTTCATTTTATAATGTGCTCCACCACAAATCTTATTACACATAAGAACATAGTTGAAATTCTCATCATTTTTGATTTTCTTCATTTCCTTAGTTGTAATGGATGGAATGAATTTAAATCGAGTTGTCATTCCCGGAACAGTGTTCATTTGAACTCTGAAGTGTGGCAAGTATGCTGAGTGAATTACATCTTTTGATCTGAAATTCAATTCGTACTCCTGATCAACACAAAGATAAAGTGTATCTGTTTGAATAATATCATCAAATGAGTTCGAATCAATTTTAGAATCGTGACGGTTTTTCATTTGATGAAGCAAACGAATTAATCTCTCTCTTCTAGACTATTCAACCAACATCAATGCGCGATCTTCTTCCTTCATTATAGCATTTGGATCGTTCAATGTTGATTCAAGATAATTAATACTTTTCTTGTTATCCTTACCGTCTTGCATATAAAGAATAGCCGAATCAATCGTTTGAGTCGTCATTAATGCCAATGGGTTATTGTCATCCTTTGTCAATTTATAATCAAATCGACCTAATTTATTATCTAGACCACTATAACGTGCTGTCCAATCAAATTGCTTCGAGAACAACTCTACTCGGATCGCTTCTTTACTCGCAGTATCAGTAGTTGTATTCCATACTCTTAATCCAAAAATGATAATTACTCCTAGAACTATTGCTGGAATAACTGTCCACCAAATTTCAAGTTTATTGCTATGTGTAAAGTAGAAAGCTTTTACTCCCGGTTTTTTTACATACTTGTATGCAAAACCAAACAATAATGCATTTGTCACGAAGAAAACAAAAATAATTATCCAGAAGTTAACATCTAACAACCAATCTGTTTCTTTACCATGAACGGAAGCTGCTACACCTCTTCCTGTATATCCGTATTTCAACATCAACCAGATGAATCCACCGAATAATGCGACCATGAATGCAATCATCATTTTCGCATTAAACCTGTTGTCGCGATTGCTGATGTCAGACTCAACCTTTTTCGTAAGTTTTGAGGAAAGTTCGTAAACCCGCATCAACTGAGCCAATGCTACAACTCCTAAAACTATTACTAATAATATGACCAATTTAGTTACCATCTATCTATGTATTATCTATACTAAAGTTTATTAAATCTCGTGGTGTATACTTTCGTCCAAGAAAGGGTGATTAACCGGGGTTAATGGCGCCTTGGTTAGATTTACAAGAACAATCCTTATAAATACTCCTGCGAGCAGAAGTGCTGTTCCAATTTCGATAAGGCCTATGTCTGCATTCTGTCCAAGTGTTCCCGGTGCAACCATGAGGTATACATCTAACCAGTGTCCTGTTAATATTATCAATCCAACTATTGTTAGAATTCCTGCATGTCTTTTCGCGTCTCTCGACATTAAAAGCAACATTGGGAATGCAAAATTAATAAGGAACATTGTAAAGTAAAGAACTTTAAAGTGTTCAATTCTGGCAAGGTGATATACTGTTTCTTCTGGAATGTTTGCGTACCAGATCAACATGTATTGCGAGAACCAAAGGTATGACCATAAGAAAGAAGTCGCGAATGTCCATTTCCCGATATCGTGAATGTGGCTTTCATTTACTTTAGGTAAATATCCTAGTTTCTTTAAGTAAAGAGCAAGCAATACTAACACTACCATTGCTGAACACCACATTCCTGCGAATACGTACCAACCAAATAATGTAGAGAACCAGTGAACATCAATCGACATCAACCAATCCCAAGAAGACATTGAACTGAATACCGCAAAGAATACTAAGAATAAAGCTCCTTTTTTGTAGTTCTTAAAGTGAATCTCAGTTCCACCAATTCTATCTTCTTCTAATGATCTTCTTCTAAAACCTATCCAGAAAATATAGTATGTAGCCAAGTAAATAAGTGTTCTAAGCCACCAGAATGCTTTATTCAAATACACTGATTTCGCTTCTATGATTTCATCATGAGCAACGACTTTAGGATCCATCCATATATATATATGCCCTCCATCCATCACAGTAATGACTATAAAAATCAAAACCATTAGTCCAATACCGTAAGGTAAGAATCCAGCGATACCTTCAATCAATCTTTTCACCAATGCGTACGAACCGGTTTCCGTAGCATATGCAAGAGCTAAGAAGAAAAGCGCTCCCAATCCAATAGAGAAAAAGAAGAAACTACTTACTAATGTACTTCCTAAAATACGCCTAGAAATAAGAGCGTCATCCATATTGATGATAACACCTATTGCTGTAAACACTACTCCAATAACGACAAGCGCTAGTGTAAGTGTTTTTGCTTTATTTGTTATTTTAAATTCCATCTTAATTTATTCGTCAGTTTTTAATTTAGTCTACTGCTCTTATTAAGGAGCTACTTCACTTCAGTTGAATCAGAATGATTTGATACTGGCTCTACATCGTCTACCATTTCATCAGCACCATATTTTCCATAATCCTTATTCTGGAATTGTCTGATATAGTGAACCAAAGTCCAAATTTCCTTTTTGTTCAAAATAGATCTGTGAGATCCCATAGCTCCTTTTCCATAATAGATAGAATAGAACAATTGACCATCGCTCAATTTTGCAACGTCTCCACTATAATCAGGAACCCCTGAGAATGTACCGTTGACCATCATTTCACCATTCCCATCACCCTTTTCACCGTGACAGTGAGAACAGTTGTTATTGAATAATGATTTAGCCGATGCTAATGTTTCATTTGTCCAAGTAGTATCACCTTTAGGATCAACTTCGAAACTGTAACTCATTAACATTGGGTTCTGATCAGCCGCAGCCAATTCATAAGTGTTAACGTTTGCAGGCGCTAATTCTTCACCAAACATTCCATGCGATTCTCTAAATTCGATATTCGCTTTTCTATGGTAAGGAAGCATAAGGCTTACTTCTAAAGAGTCGGTCCCGTAATAAGGCACACTTCCATTCGGCGGAGTCATTGCTGACAGCCTCATTTTCGCGTCTACGTTTTCGTTTTCTCTAATGTGACCATAATCAACATATGGTTCTACAGCTGGTGATCTGTACATGTCTGGCATATATTCCAATCCTGCGCTATCCGGATCCGCTGAACACGAACCCAATATCACAGCTGAAACTGCTATAACCAAACCTCCTATTACTTTAAAATTCATTTTCATCAGTCTTGTATGAAAAACTATGCTACGTCTTTTTGATCTAACTCTACTATTCCAGTATCCTTAACCATTGCTTCCAACTCTTCAGCTGAAAACTGTGAATTCTCAGATGTTCTTAACTCAATTACGAATTTATCATCTGTAGTTCTTGGATCAGGATTCTGTGCTGGCATTCCAGGTAATGTTTTATTTCTAAGGAAATAAGTAATGGCCATACCGTGTGCTGCACATAAAACAGTAAACTCGAATGTAATTGGGATAAACGATAAAATGTTATCCAAATATGTGAAGTTTGGTTTACCACCAATATTCATCGGCCAATCGACTACCATAAAATATCTCAATCCAAGAGTTGCAATGGTTAATCCGAACAAACCGTAGATAAATGCCATAATTCCTAAACGTGTATTTTTAATTCCAATAATTGGATCAATACCGTGAATAGGGAATGGTGAGAATACCTCAGACACCTTTACACCTTTCGATACTA
The DNA here is from genome assembly GCA_013215515.1 of Crocinitomicaceae bacterium. Lineage (GTDB taxonomy): Bacteria > Bacteroidota > Bacteroidia > Flavobacteriales_D > Crocinitomicaceae > UBA4466. The sequence continues at coordinate 2,424 of JABSPC010000641.1, read as the reverse complement.
ACTTCTTTGCACCGTCCTTTAGCACGTCGTCATCATCGTACATTGCATATATTACTTTATCTGCCATGTCTATTAATTATTAGCGTTCATTAATTCCTTTGCTTGAGAAGCCCAATCTTCTTTTTCCGCTTTTCCAGGGAATTTACCTGTTAAAGCATCCATCATATCGTACTCAGCCTTTGTCATCTTGCTGATTTGCTCATACGTCCAAATACCTGCATCGTTCAATGCTGTTTCAAACGCTGGCCCCACACCAGACAATTTCTTTAAATCATTCTTCATCGATTCATCAGCACTTCCAATTGAACCAAGTAAACCTGAAGGAGCCTCAATTGGTTCTTCTTTAGATTCTTCTAAGTCAACTGTTGGTTCCCCATCAGTTACTGACGCAACTTCTTTCGCAACTGGTCCTTCAGCAATTGGTGTTGGAGTCGGATCTGGGAGCTGACCATCTGGAGCATTCTTGTAAGACTCTCCTGAAGATTTAAGTATCGTTTTTAATTCGTTCAACGCCAATACCGGGAAGAAACGAGCAAATAGTAAGAAGAATACGAAGAACAATCCAATAGTTCCTAAATACACACCAATATCAATATGACTTGGGTAGTGCATGCTCCATGACGAAGGAAGGTAATCTCTGTGAATTGAAGTCACAATAATTACATACCGCTCGAACCACATACCGATATTTACAACGATTGCGATGATGAATGTAAACGTTAAACTTGTTCTTAATTTTTTGAACCACATTAACTGTGGAGATATAACATTACATGTCATCATTGCAAAGTAAGCCCACCAATAAGGTCCAGTTGCACGGTTAATGAATGCGTATGCTTCATATTCAACACCTGAATACCAAGAAATGAACAACTCAGTAATATAGGCCGTACCCACAATGGATCCCGTAACCATAATTACAATATTCATGTACTCGACATGCCTGACATGAATATATGCTTCCAGCTTCATGGCTTTACGCATTACGAGGAGTAATGTTTGTACCATTGCGAATCCTGAGAATACCGCACCTGCCACGAAATAAGGAGGGAAAATTGTTGTATGCCAACCAGGTATAATTGAAGTGGCGAAATCAAATGATACAATCGAGTGTACAGAGAATACAAGCGGTGTACATAAACCTGCCAATACAAGAGAAACAAGTTCAAATCTATTCCAGTGTTTCGCTCTACCTGACCAACCAAAAGAAAGTATAGTATACATTTTCTTAGGAATCGGTCTTTTAGCTCTATCTCTAATTGTTGCAAAATCAGGAATCAATCCAATGTACCAGAATACCAATGATACAGAAAGATACGTTGAAATGGCAAATACATCCCACAGAAGCGGGGAATTAAAGTTTACCCAAAGTGAACCGAAATGGTTTGGTAAAGGCAATACCCAGTATCCTAGCCAAAGACGTCCCATGTGAATTAACGGGAACAAACCTGCCATAAATACGGCGAAGATTGTCATGGCCTCAGCAGAACGGTTAATCGCCATTCTCCATTTCTGACGGAAGAGTAACAGCACCGCAGAAATCAAGGTTCCGGCGTGTCCAATACCTACCCACCAAACGAAGTTGGTAATATCCCAAGCCCAACCAACGGTCTTATTCAATCCCCATACTCCAACACCAGTACCTAAAAGATACAGGATACATCCAATTCCGTACAGACCGACGATCAACGCAATCCCGAACAGGATATACCACATTCTAGGCGCTTTGTCCTCAATTGGTCGACATACATCTTCAGTAATGTCATGATAGGTCTTGTGACCTAGAATGAGGGGTTCTCTAATTGCTGCTTCCTTATGCATTACAATAGGTTTTATTTATTAATGACTATGTTCTTTCTTTCCGTGATCTTCCTTCTTGCGCTCAATCTTTTGAAGCGACGCCAAGGCTTTATTGTCCTCGTTACGTACTTTCACTTTAAACCAAACATTTGGTTTAACACCTACTTCTTCAAGTGCTTGATAAGCTCTGTCATCGTCTGCACTCTTACGAAGCATTGATTTCAAATCATTCCAGTCACCAACAGTTATTGCGTTTGTTGGACAAACATCAGAACATGCTGTAGAATAATCTCCATCAACAACAGCTCTTCCTTCAGACTTAGCGTCTAGTTTTCCAGCTTGAATTCTTTGTACACACATAGAACATTTCTCCATTACACCACGAGTTCTAACAGTAACGTCTGGATTCAATACCATACGTCCTAAATCATCTTGTGCAGGATTAATTTCTACTTGTGCTTTATAAGAAGGGTAGTTGAACCAGTTGAAACGACGTACTTTATAAGGACAGTTGTTTGCACAATATCTTGTACCAATACATCTGTTGTATGCCATCATGTTTAATCCTTCATTGCTGTGTGTAGTTGCAGCAACTGGACAAACAGTTTCACAACCTGCATGATT
>JABSPC010000640.1 GCA_013215515.1 Crocinitomicaceae bacterium | reverse complement strand
CGAACATATGGCAAGCTGTTAGGGGGGGCTCTCTCACCTTGTTTGGGCTCGCTTCTTATTTATCATCCTGCGTAGCTTCTTCAGGTATTATGAAATCAAGGTAGTTGTCTCTATTGATGACCTCGAATTCAGCATTTGGATATGCTTTTCCCCAAAGTGCAGGTACCTTAGGTTTCTTTTTTGATCCCCACTTGAATTCATAAGCGTATAAATGACCACTTCTATCTTCTATCCAATCTATTTCTTGTTGGGTATGTGTTCGCCAGAAGAAGTTAGCTGTATGTAATTGGGTATACTCTTGGAATTTTAGACGTTCTGATATTAGATAATTCTCCCACAACAACCCTTGATCATCTCGGAGTTCCATCGGGTTGAAGTTGTTAATTAGTGCATTACGAATTCCATTATCGTAAAAATACCACTTACTTTTCTTGGTGATTTCGTTGTCTAGGTTTCTACTAAATCCTCTTACATTGTAAATGATAAATACCTTAGATAACAAATCCAAGTATCTATCAACCGTACTTTTGTTCAGATCCAAATCATTACCGATACTTTCCATTGAAATTTCACTGCCCACTCGAAATGCTATAAGTCTCAATAGCGATACTATCTTGTCTCGCTTCCTTATACCTTCGAATGCAAGTATATCTTTTAATAGATAAGAGTTTACTTGTTCCTTAAGATAGTTCTCTTTTTCATTATGGCCTGTTAGATGTTCGAGTTCAGGGTAGCTTCCATATATCAACCGATTATTCAAATTGCCTTTTGTTTCTATAAAATTTTCACGTGCTGACATCTCCATTTGTGCAAGTGGATACAATCTAAATGTATATGACCGCCCAACAAGTGGCTCTCCTAACTGATTGTCTAAATCAAAAACAGATGAACCTGTAACTAATATCTTGATTCCCTCTATCGAATCTACCATTAGTTTCAGCTTCAACCCAATCTCAGGTATTGCCTGCGCTTCGTCTATAACTAGTAATTTGGTATTCCCCAAAAACTGTTTATAGTTGCGCACACTCCTATCATTCAGTGCTAAATGCACATCCTGATCTTCTCCGTTTAGAATCATTGTCTTTTCCTTTATCCCTGATACAATATGGTTGATAAGCTCCGTTTTCCCAACTCGTCTTGCTCCTAGAATAACTAAAATTTTATTAGGTCGAAGGTTTTTTTTAATGAGTGATTCTAATGATCTATCTATGTAATCCATGTCTATTGCTGTTGATTTCTCATCACAAATATACTATATTTTGTTAAAATCAGCCGCTTAACCGTCATAATTCAATTGAATTCAGCCGTTTAGATGTCGTAAAAACATAGAAAAACGTCATTAGAAGAAATTGTATTTCGAAAACAAACCGCTCCAATGTTACATATTCAAGGGATGGAATTCGTTAATCCGTCTCCGTTGCTCCGTCTAAATATTCTATTAGTATCAGCTTGTTTTTTTAACTCTATTTGTCCAAAATAGTAAAAGGAATTTTCTGATAAACTGGTTATTTCTAACTTATTAGACCAATAAAAAAACTAACAAGCTTATAAATAATTATGTTCGATTCTATTTCTACTAAAGTCAAAGCCTTTATAGTTATTGCAACGGGTTTACTTTTTATTTCTGCCATTTGGTACTACAACAATAAAGAAGAAATTCAAGAAAAAAAAGATAGTATTGATAAGTATTTTCCAAATAATAAGCTTCCTTAAAAACAACCCATAATACCACCTAAACCAAATTAAAACATTGGTTTAGCTTTAAGGCATTATG
>JABSPC010000064.1 GCA_013215515.1 Crocinitomicaceae bacterium | reverse complement strand
TCGAACTATCGAACTATCGAACTATCGAACTATCCAATATACTTCTTCCCAAATTCCCACATCACAATTCCCGCACATACCGAAACATTCAAGCTATGCTTCGTTCCAAATTGAGGGATCTCGATAATATGGTCTGATAAATCAATTGCGTCTTGATTTACGCCGTTTACTTCATTTCCAAATACAAGAACGTAATGCTCATTCGGTAAGTGCTTAACATCTTGCAATAAGGTCGTTTCTTCTGTCTGTTCAATGGAACAAATCTTCTTTCCCGATGCCTTTAATTCATAGATCAATTCAACAATAGATTCTCGGTGTTCCCAATTCATTGATTCGGTTGCACCCAGCGCTGTTTTTTGAATTTCACGATGAGGTGGTTCGGCAGTTATCCCGCAGAGATAAATCTTATCCACATTAAAGGCGTCACACGTTCTGAAGAATGTTCCTACGTTGGTTAAGCTTCGGATGCTGTCTAAGACAACAGTAATAGGGAATTTCTCCTGTGATTTGAACTCCTGATCGCTGACTCGATTTAACTCCCAAAGCTTTAATTTCTTGTTCATATTGTGGATAACAACTGGCGTGTATATTTTGTGAAATCGCTCCTCGCGTTTACATTTACTAACGCAAAAATCATAAAATCAATCGACTTGGCGAAAACTAGCATCAAAAAAGAGCAAAAGGAAACACCTCTGATGAAGCAATACAATCGGATCAAAGCGAAGCACCCGCAAGCTTTACTGATGTTTCGTGTAGGTGATTTATATGAATTGTTTGGCGAAGACGCTATTGTAGCTTCTAAGATTCTGGGAATTGTATTGACTTCTAGAAAAAACGGATCGGCTGGGGCAGTTGAATTGGCTGGGTTTCCACACCATTCTGTGGACACGTATTTGCCTAAATTAGTTCGGGCAGGGCAGCGGGTTGCGATTTGCGATCAGCTCGAAGATCCTAAAATGACGAAGAACATCGTTAAGCGTGGAGTTACTGAACTGGTAACACCAGGAGTTTCATTCAACGATCAGGTTTTAGACACAAAGAAGAACAACTTTCTTTGCTCATTGCACTTTGGAAAGATCGAAATCGGGATTTCATTTCTGGATATTTCTACGGGTGAGTTTTTAATTGCTCAAGGAGATAGAGAATACATTGAGAAGTTGATTCAAGGATTTTCACCAACTGAGATTATATACAACAAAAGAAATTCGACGCAGTTTGATGAACTTTTTGGAAACCGGTATTATTCGTTCCGATTGGAAGATTGGGTTTATGCCGAAGATTACGCCAACGAAAACCTAAACAAACAATTTGGGACAAAATCATTGAAAGGATTTGGGATCGAAGCGTTAGATATGGGAACTATTGCTGCTGGTGCAATTATTCATTACTTATCCGAAAATCAGCACAATCGATTAGGACATATTTCAGCAATTTCAAGAATAGAGGAGGAAAAATACGTTTGGTTGGATCGATTTACGATTCGCAACCTGGAATTGATTAGCTCTCCGCACGAGAATGCAACAACATTAATAGATATCCTAGACCATACTAAAACTCCAATGGGAGGTCGAATGATGAAACGTTGGACCGTTCTCCCATTAAAGGATTTGAAACCAATTCAAGATCGATTATCAGCAGTTGAATCGTTAAAATCAGATGAGGCTACTGGCTTTGCTTTAGGAGAAATCCTTGGTCATATTAGCGATTTGGAACGGTTAATTTCTAAAGTCGCCGTTGGAAGAATCAATCCAAAGGAGATTGTTCAGTTGAAGAGAACGCTAATTCAAATGGCCCCAATTAAAGTATTGATTGGAAAACAGAAGAATAAGGTATTGAGTCGTGTTTCGGATCAGATCGACTCGTGTAAGGAATTGTTGGACACGATTGAAACGATGCTTCATGAAGATCCTGCGGTCCAAATCGGAAAAGGGAAAGTTATCGCTGATGGATACAATAAAGAACTAGATGATCTCCGGGCAATCTCGAATTCGGGAAAGGATTATTTGCAAGGCATTCAAGAACGCGAAAGTAAAAATACCGGAATTACAAGTTTGAAAATTGCGTTCAATAATGTTTTTGGATATTACATCGAAGTAAGAAATACGCACAAGGATAAGGTTCCAGAAGAATGGACTCGAAAGCAAACCTTGGTTAATGCGGAACGATATATCACTGAAGAATTAAAAGAATACGAAGAGAAGATTTTAGGAGCTGAGGATAAAATTCATGTTATTGAGTCTAATTTGTTTCAAGAGCTTGTTCTTTCAATGAGCGATTTCATTCGTCCGATTCAGTTCAATGCGTTTTTAATTGCACAATTGGATTGTCTTTTGTCTTTCGCTGAAATAGCAAAGTCAAATAATTACGTGAAGCCAGAGATGAACGAATCGTTCGCGATTGATATTAAAAATGGACGCCATCCAGTAATTGAAAAGCAATTGGGAGTGGGAGAGGAGTATGTTGCAAACAACGTTTGTCTCGACAACGATACGCAACAAATCATGATGATTACCGGACCGAATATGTCAGGTAAGAGTGCTTTACTTCGACAAACGGCCTTGATTTCATTGATGGCTCAAATGGGATCATTCGTC
>JABSPC010000639.1 GCA_013215515.1 Crocinitomicaceae bacterium | reverse complement strand
TGATTGAATTTTATGGAGATGATATTTTGGGCGATGATGCCTTATTCAAATTGGGTGATATCTACGAAAACCACCTTATGGACAATGTAAAGGCTGCTAGTTATTACCGTGAAATTCTATTTGAGCACAAAGGAAGTCTCTATTCTGAAGAGTCGAGAAAGCGTTTTCAAAAACTTAAAAAGAGCTTGCCCAAAGAAGAAGAGGTCAATTAACATTTGTTAGCACGTCATGGAGTAAGGTTCCTTTTACGTCAGCGAACTAAAAGAAAAACTGTTCTATGAAAAAGCTTATATTTTTGTTTGTTGTTGGAATTTCTCTAGCGTCATGTGCGCAAAGTACTGAAGAAGACCCACAAGACTCTTTATCGCAAGATGCCAATCCTGAAAATTTGGATTCACTTCAGGTCGCTTATTTTGCCAGCGGATGCTTCTGGTGTGTTGAAACGGTGTTTGAATCCGTTGAAGGTGTTGAAGAAGCCGTTTCAGGTTATTCTGGAGGCGTGATTAAAAATCCGACATACGAGCAAATATGTACAGGTCGATTGAAACATGCAGAAGCAGTGAGGGTGTATTATGATTCGTCAGAAGTGAGTTATAAAATTTTGGTTGATGTGTTCTTTAACTCGCACGATCCTTCTACTCGAGATGCTCAAGGTCCAGATAGCGGCCCTCAATACCGTTCAATCGCTTTTTATAAGGATGACGGGGAGAAGAAAGTTATAGATGCTAAAATAGCAGCTCTGCGAAAAGCAAAAACGCATTCCGCAATTACAACTCAGGTGACGAAGTTTGATGTGTTTTATGACGCAGAAGAATACCACCAAAATTACGAACGCCTGCATCCAGGTCAAGGATACATTCAGAGTGTATCAATTCCAAGGTTGAATAAGTTCAAGAAGAAAATGCCTGAGGTACTAAAACAGAGGTCTCATTTATAAGAAAAAAAATCCCCAATCAAATAGGCTTCGAATGGGGGTTTCTTAGTTTTAGTTAGTTTCTCAATATAATGAGAGTATAGTTAAAGGTAGACTCAATGAGTTTACTGGTACTAATTTAATGGATTGCTATCATAGATTGATAGTATAGAGTTCCTGATTGAGAAATCAGTAGGAGTTTTGAAGGGGCCGCAAAGACGCGAAGGGTGCTGTTTGTGTATGCTGCTGGTGTGATTCTAGGTGGTTGGGTAATCCCACTCTTACAACTTCAGCACGTCGTCCTTTGCGATTGCAGACTGGTAACTTGCGTCTCTGCGGTTAGATATCATCTCCTTCTATTTGCTAATAATGGTGGCGGTTCACCATTAAATGGATTAAAGCGGCTAATACTTTTTGCGTTCATTCCCGAAGCCCGCATAATGGCTCTGTCACCATAGCGATTTCGAATACGATCCATCGCTTGGTACAAATCGAGAACAATTGGGTCTTCGAAAAGACTGATTTGGTGTGCTCCCTCAACCAGATGACTAAAGCGAACTCCAATCAAACGAACCAACACGCGGCGGCTATATAGTTTTCTATAGAGCTCCAAAACCAATGGAATAATTGTGTGGTCGGAAGCACTGTACGGAATCGTCTTTTGAAGCGTATATGTTTGGAAATCGGAGTAGCGAATTTTGACTGTTAAGCATGCTGTAAGTTTGTTTCCTCTTCGCAATTGAAAGACAAGGTTTTCAGCCATGGCTGTCATTATTCCCTCAAGCTTTTTAACGTCAATGGTGTCTTTGTCAAAAGTACGTTCTGTCGAAACTGATTTGCGTTCATGATAGGGGATAACAGGAGAGTTATCAATTCCATTTGCTTTTTTCCAGATCATTATTCCGCTTTTGCCAAATACGTTTTCCATCAATCCGACGGGCATTTCTTGAATGGTCTCAATGCGTTTTACGCCCAAGTCGCACAAAGAACGATAGGTTTTATCGCCCACCATTGGAATCTTCTTTACTGAAAGCGGCGCTAAAAAGAGCTTCTCTGTTCCGGTAATGATATTTATCTCATTGTTTGGTTTTGCTTCTCCTGTGGCAATTTTTGAGACGGTTTTATTTCCCGACAGCCCAAAGGAGATTGGCAGCCCGCTTTCTCTGATAATTTTAGCACGAAGCTCCGAAGCTAGTTTCTGACACCCAAAAAAGCGATCCATTCCCGTTAGATCTAGGTAGAATTCATCAATCGATGATTTTTCATATAACGGGACTTCTTCTTTGATAATATCAGTCACTAACTTCGAAAACTTGGTGTATGTCCCCGAATTCCCTCTTAAAATCACAGCTTCCGGACAAAGTTGTTTTGCCATCCGCATAGGCATTGCCGAGTGTATTCCAAACCGCCTTGCTTCGTAACTACACGATGCTACCACCCCACGATCTGATGTGCCGCCGATCAATACTGGTCGTCCGTTCAATCTACTATCGATTAAACGTTCGCACGACACAAAAAATGTGTCCAGATCCATATGCATTATTGATTTCATTGATCGATGGTTCTTTTACTAGGATGGTTAAGCTATTCGATAGTTCTCCGCTTGGCGGCAGGAAGATCAAAATTCGGGTTTATGGTCGTAATCGTTTTACGTTCACTGTGCTCACTTTAGATTCGTCGCAAGCTCCTGTTAGATTGTTAGATCGGCTGCGCCTTTTGGAGCGCTGCGCTTTTGGATTGCTTTATTCTTTGGAAATCTAATTTGAATTTCTTGATCCCATATCGAACAATCGAACAATCGAACAATCGAACAATCGAACAATCGAACAATCGAACAATCGAACAATCCGAAAGCGTAGCCGATCTATTCTATCCTATTACTTCTCTTCCCATAATTCTTCCTTAAACTCCATGTTACTTCTTCTTTTTCTTTCTTCTCATTTCTTACTTCCGAGTATCGAGGATCTACAATTACACCCATCTTTTTCATAAATTCTACTTCTATTGAGACACATTCATATTCGGTAATGACCGTGCCATAAACTTGATAAATGCCTGTTCCTCTAAATGGAAACCGGTGTGCTATTTGAGGGAAATGAACGGTGTCCAACCAATGTCCATTTACATCTAAGAATGTTCCGAAATACATATTCTCCCCCTTCGATGTGGATGTTTTTTTAGCAGTAATCAGATAGCCTTTGATCCATACTTTTTT
>JABSPC010000638.1 GCA_013215515.1 Crocinitomicaceae bacterium | reverse complement strand
TGATATTAACCGCTAATGATTCAATTTGTGCTGGTGAACAAACTATAATTACAGCAATGAATACGAATCTAACGATAACGTTCGATTATGTTTGGTCACCAGACTCTGTTATAGTGACACCTTCTGCTACTAATGTCGTTACGGTCGATCCAAATACAAGTCAATACATAATCGTAACTGCGACCTCGAATACAGGCTGCATAGTGACTGATTCGATTCAAATTTATGTTGGAAATGTACCGACAGGTTCTGTTATTGCAACCGCGTCGGAAACGCTCGTTGCTGAGGGGTCAACGGTTCAATTAATCGGCGAGCCTTCAGGGATGAATTACACGTGGTCTCCAGGTCAAGGTGTGGTAAACGTTAATGCTCAAATTACGAATGCTGTGGTGGATCAAACAACGATTTACACCTTAACAGTCTCTGATGGTATTTGCGCGAAAACAGATACAGTTCTAATTACAACATTTGAATTTATTTGTGGTGATCCTTACTTGTACATTCCTAATGCATTCTCACCAAACCATGACGGTGAAAACGAAATTTTATATGTTCGAGGAGCATTGGTGGAGGAGATGGTTTTCCGAATTTACGACAGATGGGGTGAAATGGTTTTCGAATCATTTGATAGAACAGATGGATGGGATGGAACCTATAGAGGGAAAGAACTCGATCCAGATGTCTATGATTACTACTTAGACGTTACATGCGTCGGAGGAGATGAAGCAATTATAAAAGGCAATATCACATTGCTTAAATAATTCCTTTCATCACATTAGATTTTCTAATCGGAAAAAATTATGTTGCTTTGTGAAACAATTATAACAAACCGCCATGAAGAAGATCATCAATTCAAAATCGCAAAGATTTCTTGAAAAATATTTGAATAACACGTCACCTACTGGTTTCGAAGCAGAAGGACAAAGGATGTGGTTGGATTACATTAATCCTTATATCGATGAGTATTTCACAGACAATTACGGGACAGTTGTAGGAGTTATCAACCCCAAAGCGAAGTACAAAGTTGTAATTGAAGCACATGCCGATGAAATCTCGTGGTTTGTACATTATATCACGAAAGATGGATTCATTTATTTAAGAAGAAATGGAGGTTCAGATCATATGATCGCACCTTCTAAAAGAGTAAATATTCACACGGATAAAGGATTGGTTAAGGCGGTTTTCGGTTGGCCAGCGATTCATACTAGAAATGTTAAAGATGACGCGCCGAGCATGAAAAATATTTGCTTGGACGCAGGGTGTTCTACCAAAAAAGAAATTGAAGCTTTAGGCGTTCATGTTGGTTGTGTTGTGACATTTGAGGATGAGTTTATTGTTTTAAACAAGAACAGGTATTGCGGACGAGCACTTGATAATCGTATGGGCGGATTTATGATTGCTGAGGTCGCTCGACTTTTGAAAGAAGAGAAAACGAAGCTTCCATTCGGATTGTATTTTGTAAACGCTGTTCAGGAAGAAGTTGGATTGCGGGGAGCACAAATGATCGCTCAAAGAATTAAGCCAGATGTGGCCATTGTAACAGATGTTTGTCACGATACGAATACGCCCATGATCAATAAAATTGTTCAAGGTGATTTAAAGTCAGGTGATGGTCCAGTGTTAACCTATGGTCCTGCGGTTCAAAATAATTTATTGAAACAAATTATTAAAGCTGCAGAGAAGAATAAAATTCCTTTTCAAAGAGCCGCAGCATCGCGTGCAACAGGAACAGATACAGATGCATTCGCTTATTCGAATGAAGGAGTTCCTAGTGCTTTGATTTCTTTACCACTCCGTTATATGCATACTACAGTTGAGATGTGTCGGAAAGAAGATGTTGAAAATGCAATTCGCTTGATTTATCATTCACTTAAGAGTATAAAGAACAATCAAGACTTCAGATACATTAAATAAGAGTTCAAGAGTGGTTTAAATAATCTTCAATATAAGAGGGCATTAATGTTAATTAGAGCTATTTTAGCAGTTCTACTAAAAACTTATGTTACTTATGAAAAAGATTACAATTTTATTGTCATCTGTACTTTTAACGACGGCGGCTAGTGCCCAGTTATTTTCAGATGATTTCGATGCTCTAAATGTAGGAGACTATATTGGACCTAGTGCTACAGAATGGACCACTTGGAGTGGTGCTGTTGGTGGTGCAGAAGATGCACAAGCAAATGCTGATCAAGCATTAAGCGGTAATAACTCAATTTACTTTCTTGGACAACAAGCAGGAGGAGGACCTCAAGATGTTATTTTGGATTTCGGTCAAGAATACACTGATGGTATTGTGACTTATGAGTCTGCGTTTTACGTTATGACTGGTAAAACAGGTTACTTTAATTTTCAGGCAAATACAACGCCAGGTACTCTTTGGGCAATGAATTGTAACATGGCCAATGGTTCTGTTACTATTGATGATGGTGTAACCGGAGGTTTGGCTGTTGGTTCTTATACTGATGAAACTTGGTTTACATTGAAAATTGAGGCGAATCTTTCAACTGGAAGATGGCAAGGATTCATCGACGGTGTATGTTTCGGTGTTTGGGCGAATTCAATAAACTCTTTGGCTACAGTGGATTTGTTTCCACTAGAAACAAGTGAATTCTACGTTGATAACGTTTCTTTCGATTACGCTTCATATACAGCTTCACCATTGAATGCATCTGTTGCAGGATTTAATCTTGGTGGAAGAATAGCTGGAACTTATAAATACCCGACTGTTACTGTACTAAATGCAGGAACTGATCCAATTACTTCATTTGATGTTGCAATTGATATTTACGGAGGTAATTATACTGAATCCGTTACTGGAATTAACTTGACTGCTGGTCAAACGTATGAAGTTGTTTATTCGACTCCTATAATAATTGAAACTGGTACTCACAATGCAACTGCTACAGTTTCAAACGTAAATGGAGGAACAGACGGAGATGCTACTGATGATGACGCATGTTTAATTGCTATTCACGTTACTCCTGCACCAGGAAAAGTTGTTGTTGGTGAAGAAGGGACAGGAACATGGTGTCCTTGGTGTGTAAGAGGAACTGTATTCATGGATCAATATGAAAACGAATTCGGTGAATTCTGGGCAGGTATTGCTGTTCACAATAATGATCCAATGGTTGTAGCTGATTATGATGCTTCTATTGGTGGTTTCATTAGTAGTTACCCAAGTTCTTTAGTTGATAGAGGACCAGAAGTTGATCCATCTGGAATGGATTATGATTTCTATACTCGTAT
>JABSPC010000637.1 GCA_013215515.1 Crocinitomicaceae bacterium | reverse complement strand
AGAGTACGCGGTAAATTTGATTGATACCATTCGAGTAGTTTGCCGAAGGACCTCCATTATCTGTAAATGTACTTGGTCCACAGTCTGTCACAAGGCAAGATCCAACAAATTCAGAATTAATTCCTGATGTAGACATTGTGTAGTCTGGTGCTGGACCTGCTCCACATGTTGTACAAGCCCATTGAACTGTCATACAAAGAGAGACATTAGCGCAATTGTATTGGCTAACTAAAAGAGTTACTGTGCCAGTAAAGGTAGCTGTCCATGTAATTGTAGATTGTAATCCACAGTCATCATCATTATAGGTAAGGTTAGCGCCACCACATCCACCTGAAGTTAAAGTTAATTGCGTATCGAAAGATGCATCCCCACAAGTCGTCCATGTATATGTTTCACCCGCAGTAACACTATAATTGGAGTATTCTCCTCCATAGATACACGTGTTAACCGTTGTTAAGGCAGGTGAAGTAGTTGCAAAAGTTCCAGCAGGATAATTAGCATTACAATTAGAGCATTGAGCAGAAACTTGATTTGAAAATAAACTAAAAACACAGAAAAGAAGCAAGTATACCCCTCCTTTAAATATAATTTTATCGAAGTTAAACTTTTTCATTCTCCCTCAGTATTAGTAGCGGTAGGATGCGAAAATGAATTTATGCTAAATAAGGTAATGTTCATAAGCGTGTTACTTTCTACAACGATAATGTCTTCATCATCTAATCTAAAAAGCTCTAGGTCCTCAATATTCAATTTGAACAAAATCGTACTATCGGCATCTACAAACGTGTAATCCGTTAAGACATAGTCGTGTCCGTAGCGTTCATGATTCGTTAAGGTTTTAATAGGGATAAACTGTTTAGACGTTGAGTTGAGCGACAATTGGCTGTAGCTTAGATTGATGACGGCTAAAAACAGAATGGTAAGTAGTGTTTTCATCAGGCTTAATTAGAAATTAGTTTACTTACCAAGTTATGAAAACTAGACTATTGTACCAAAAATAGTGGCTACCGATGTGTATACTATAGAGTTTAGCGCGCTAAAACGGTCTAGTAGTTAAGATTTGTAGAAAATTCATGCTGTTTTAATTACTTATCGTTAATATCCATCTCGTTTTAGTTTTTCAATAATTTCGTGTTGATCAATAAAAGGGAAGCAAAATATTACATGAGTTTGTTGTAAATCGAATTTTTATGAATTCTTAAAATTTATGGTAACATTGTGTGAATTGATTTTAAAACTGCAATCCTTGTCCGAAAAATCCACATATAAAACCCTCAAAAATAGATCCCAAGGATTATATAAAGAAAATGGCTCTAAATTTATTGGAATTGCACAGGCGTGTTATTCGGAAGAAGAAGCCAAAGGCTTAATGGTGGCTTGGGGTAAGGAACATCACCAGGCCAGACATTTGTGTTATGCATATCGATTTGGGGTAGATAAAAAAGTGTTTAGGTCGAATGACGACGGAGAACCTAATAATTCTGCAGGAGCCCCAATTTTGGGGCAAATTACAGCTTTTGATTTATCGAATGTCTTAATTGGAGTCGTACGTTATTATGGCGGAACAAAACTTGGTGTTGGCGGATTGATTAATGCCTACCGAACGGCAGCAAAGGAAGCTATTAAGGATGGTGATATTATTGAACTTGAGGTTTTTGAATGGGTGAAAATCACTTTCGATTATATCGACATGTCAAATGTGATGAATATTCTGAAGAAGCATCAATTGAAGATGATAGATACTATCTTTGAAGTGAATTGTGAATTGACTACAAATCTAGGGTTGAATTTTTCAGAAGAAATTCAGATGGAGTTGAAAGAAAACGATACAGTTAATATAGAATCAAAAGGAATTTATTAGGATGAAGTTATTGGAAAAGTTAGTGTCAATTCGAGCAGCAGCAAGCGATGAATCGAATTTGGCTGAGTTTATTAAGGAATACGTGACTTCGAACTCAAGTGACTGGAAAGTTCAACCTCAAATTGTCTCAGGCAATGGATTTCAAGATTGTGTGATATTGGTATTTGGTGAGCCAAGAACAGCTATTTATGCCCATATGGACAGTATTGGCTTCTCTACAGGTTACGATAAGGAATTGATAAAAGTTGGTGGGACAAGATTGATCGATGGAATCCAATTGGTTGGTTCTGATAGTCAAGGTGAAATTGAAACTGAGTTGATGTTGATTGATTCTGGTGATGGCGAGACAAGTATTCAATATGTTCTTGATAGAGAGATAGACAGAGGAACTTTATTAACGTTTAAGCCTGATTTCAGAGAAACGGATGAATATATTCAATCGCCCTATATGGATAATCGATTGGGAGTTTGGAATGCTTTAAGAGTTGCTGAGACATTAGAAAATGGAGCTATCGTTTTTTCTACCTATGAAGAGCATGGAGGAAACTCTGTTGGGTTCTGTGCTAATTACCTTTTAAAAGCATACGGTGTTCGTCAGGCTTTAATTTCAGATATTACATGGGTTACGCACGGCGTTGGACATGATGGTGGAGTTGCAGTTTCAATGAGAGATCAGGGCCTTCCAAGACGTTCTTATTTGAATAAAATAATTGGCCTTGCTAGAGATTCTGGCGTGAAATTCCAATTGGAAGTAGAATCTGCCGGAGGAAGCGATGGAGGAGTTTTACAGAAATCAGATTTGCCTATCGACTGGTGTTTTATTGGTGCCGCGGAGGATAATGTTCATACTCCAGATGAAAAGGTATTCAAGTCTGATATCGCCGGTATGGTTGCTTTATATCAGTATTTAATGGAGCATTTATAAAACCACTCCTAATAATAGGTGTACTCATATATTGTTTTGCCGCCTATTGTGCCGTCTTCGTAATATTCTTGACTGGATTTAATCAATTCAGAAGGGTGGTATTCAACTTTCCAAGTTGTTAGCTTAATTGCCTTTCCTTTTTCATCATAGGTTGATTTCGTACACGCATAAAATGATTTTCTTAGTTTTGGACATCTATACAGCTGTTCATATTCGGTGAACGAAGTACTTTTTATTTCGTTTTTTGTAAAACATTCATATTCCTGAGTATGAATCAAAGCTCCTTTGGAAGGGGATGAAGTACCAAATTCATAACATTCTTTAGAAGCTAAGCGGCCCGCCTCATCGAATTCATAATCGGTGCTTAAATGCAGACTTGTTCGGTTTGTGTCGACATACCAATATTCAACAGTTTTAAGGGAGTCCTCATATTTGTAATCATATCCATTGATTGATATAAATCGAACTCCCAATAATATCAATGAAAGGCGTATAACCAATAAGAGTCAGAATATCATTGTGCGAATTGTAAGTTCTTTTTTGAAGTCCGATAAGTTCGTGTGATTCATTATAGGTTTCAGATAGAATTTGATTCCCATTTACATCAAAAGTATTTTCTGTTCGGGTGGAAGTCGTGTCTGATTCTTCATATTTAACAAATGTGTTAGAGGCTTTTTCCCCATTTTTGTTATAGATGTAACTCCAATCAGATTTTATTTTACTGTCACGAACTTTACCTGTTTGACATAATGGTCGCCCTTCTGGGGCGTAAATATATTTTGCAAAAAAAAAAATGAATCACCAATACTCGAAATATAATTTACAAGCACCTCTTTAACCTTTGCCTTTTTAACTATTGAATCATCTTGAGCAAATGAATCTCCTCCATCATGAGATTGACCGTAAGAAAATGCGGACAAAATTAGGAAGAAGAGAAATAGAATTTACGCCATAAATTATTAAAATAACCTTTTATAAGGAAAGGTAACAATGAAAGCCCCTCTTGGTTTAACCGAGAGGGGCTTTCATTGGTATTTAGCTTTAAAATTCTTAATTAAGCCATTACCTTAGGAGCAGCTGACATAATTGCGTCGCTAGTCTCTTCAGAATATTGTTCAAAGTTTTTCACGAACTGATTTGCCAAGTTATTCGCAGCTTCATCAAATTTAGCCTTGTTCGTCCAAGTGTCTTTTGGATTCAATATCTCAGAAGGTACACCTTCACATGAAGTAGGCATAGCCAATTCAAATACCGGTTGACTTTGGAACTCAACGTTGTCCAATTTACCAGTCATCGCTGCAGTGATCATTGCACGTGTGTGTTTCAAGCTCATTCGCTCTCCAACTCCGTAAGATCCACCGGACCACCCTGTATTGATCAACCAAACATTGATATTTGTTCCTTCCAATTTTTTTCCTAATAACTCAGCGTATTTCGCAGGGTGCAATGGCATGAATGCCGCACCGAAACAAGCAGAGAATGTTGTTTGTGGTTCAGTAACTCCCATTTCAGTTCCAGCAACTTTGGCTGTATATCCTGACATGAAATGATACATCGCCTGCTCCGTAGTCAATTTTGAGATCGGAGGTAAAACGCCAAATGCATCAGCAGTTAAGAAGAAAATATTTTTTGGTGCTTCACCAGTAGAAGGAACCATAATGTTGTCGATATGGTCAATTGGATAAGACACACGTGTGTTTTGTGTAATTGAACCGTCCGTATAATCTGGAGAAGATGTTTCACCATCGAACCCTATGTTTTCTAAGATTGCTCCGAATTTAATAGCATCGTAAATTTGAGGCTCTTTCTCTTTTGATAAGTCAATTGTTTTAGCATAACATCCACCTTCAAAGTTGAAAACAGTACCGTCAGCCCAACCGTGCTCGTCGTCACCAATCAATCTTCTGTTTGGATCTGAAGACAAAGTCGTTTTTCCAGTTCCTGAAAGACCAAAGAAAACCGCAGTATCTCCGTCAGCACCTATGTTTGCTGAACAGTGCATTGATAAAACGTTCTTTTCGTGTGGAAGAATGAAATTCAATACAGAAAAAATTCCCTTCTTGATCTCACCTGTATATCCTGTACCTCCAATGATAATCATCTTCTTCGTGAAGTTGATGACAGCGAAGTTATGTTGTCTTGTTCCGTCGATTTCTGGATCCGCCATAAAACCAGGAGCACATACAATATGCCAGTCTGGATTAAAGTCCTGAATTTCTTGATCCGTTGGACGCAAGAACATGTTGTAAGCGAATTGATTTGACCAAGAGTACTCAGTTGTAACTCTCAAGTTTAATCGGTGATTGTCATCCGCACAAGCATAAGCATCACGAACATATACATCTCTTCCATTCAAGTAACTCTTCATTCTATTGTAAAGAGCGTCAAATTTTTCAGGTGTAAATTTAATGTTGATACCTCCCCACCAAACGGCGTTTTCAGTTTTTTCATCACAAACTACAAAACGATCTTTAGGTGAACGACCTGTAAACTCACCTGTCTCAATAGCAAGTGCTCCAGTGTCCGTCAACATCCCTTGTCCACTAATGATAGCATGTTCTACAAGTTCAGCTGGGCTTAAGTTCCAATACTGGTCTCCGAGATTGGTTAATCCGATTGATTGATCTAAATTGGCATTGTTTCCTTTCTTACCAAATACATTCATAATGTCAGTTTAATTAGCAATAAGCTTTTATTAACAATACAAATTTAAGGCATTCTAAGCCAGATTCCCGCTCTAAAAGCCGAGAGTTTCCCACAATTAGACGAAAAGATTGTTAATATTTAATCAAAAAAAAGCAAATACTTCGCGAAAAGATGATTAAATAAGGTCGCGAAGGGCTTCAACAGCGGATCTAACGTTCTTACGGACGTCAAGAATACTTGCTTCCATCATGTAACATGGAGCAGTAATAATTTTATTCTCAGTATCAACTAAAATTTCACGTACAGTTTTCATTTCTGTTAGCATTCCTGTTTTTTCCAATCCAGATGTAAAGTCCGAGATGTCATAAGGGGATTCTTCTTGATTAGTTCCAATTGTAAGTTTGGGTTGAATCCCAGATCCTTCTAATGCTTTGGCTACTACAACAGGACTTACACATAAGGCCGCTATCGGTTTGCCGACATTAATCATATTGATCAGCAATAGTTTTACTTCTGGTAAAATCTCGCCATCGGGACCATTAAATGCCCAATTTGTTAAGTTTTTGGCACTTCCAAACCCTCCGGGGATAACAAGGGCATCTATATCAGATGGGCTAATATCATTGATGTCATGAATCGCTCCTCTGGCAATTCTTGCGCTCTCAATCAACATGTTGCGCGACTCTTTCATTTCTTCTCCGTTGAGATGATTGACAACGTGATGTTGGTTTTTGTTTATAGATATACAAACAGCCTCAGCGTCAATCTCTTCAATTGATAAAAGGGTTAAAATTGATTCCTGAATTTCAGCGCCATCGTATACGCCACAACCTGAAAGTAAAACACCTATTTTCATATATTAGTATAGTTTAATTCTCCCCTGAACCCTTCCAGAAAAAGAACAATATTACTTCGTCCAGCTGCTGATAAGGCGAATGGCTGAATGTCAACTTTAATGGTTTGTTTTACTAAAGATTCGCAAGAGTCATTATCATCGTTGTGAATTAACTTAATTGATCGTTGTGGTGGAAGAGATTTAGAAATAGCCTCACTTCCAATGCATTCAAATCGATGATGAGCACACCCTCCAGTGTAACTGATTTCTAGATATAAGTTATTGCCTTCAACTCGTGCACTTAATATTTCGTAAGCATCTGATTTTTTCGAACTAACATCGCCAATTGTACCTTTAACTTGATAAGGACGCTGTGGTTTGCTGTCTTCTTCATAATCCTCAGTTTGCGTATCAGTCGACGCATTTTCGTCGTCTACGGCCTCTACAATTTCCACTTCTTTATCTTCAACTTCAAGTGCAGAATTATTCTTATGATTCGCACAGCCAAAAGCGAATGCAATTAATCCAATAAATAAAATACTTTTCATAGTTCCTTTTGTAGATGTATGGTCAAATATAATACCATTGCGGAATGTTATTCCTCTTTCTTTAAAATTTTCGTGTCAACGATAAAAGTGGTAAATGGAAACAACGATGCTGCGAGACAAATAAGAGTTGTTTTCATTGGCCATTTAACTTTAACCGCATATCGTATAACCCAAATGCAAAACCCAATAAATAAAACACCGTGAATCATTCCAACTATTTTGTTTGGACCTGTGATGTCCATGCCGTATTTCAGACTTATTGTAATTATCAAAAAGATCCATGAGATACCTTCAAGAACCGCTAATATTCGTAATTGACCGAGGAGTGTTTTTAAAGTCATTTTTGTTCTTTGATTTGTTTTTGTAAAATGAATAATTCATCACGCAGTCGAGCTGCTTCAATGAAATCTAAATCTTTTGCCGATTTTTCCATTTGCTTTTTAACGTGCTTAGCACTGCGCTCTAGTTGCTCCGTTGACATGTATTGCATGACTGGATCTGCTGCCAATTGTTTCTCGCTATATGTAGAATAATCAATAATTTCATCACCATCAGCAACTTTAGTTGAACCAAGAATTTTCTCCGTCGATTTGTTCAAACCTGTTGGTGTTATGCCGTGTTGCGTATTATAATCTGCCTGAATTTTTCTTCGTCTCGAAGTTTCATCCATTGTGCGTTGCATGGAGTTCGTAACCCGATCTGCATACATGATTACGCGACCATTTACATTTCTTGAAGCACGACCAGCAGTCTGAACCAAAGAACGCTCATTTCTTAAAAAACCTTCTTTATCCGCATCTAGAATTGCAACCAATGAAACTTCTGGAAGATCCAATCCTTCTCTCAGCAAGTTTACTCCAATTAAGACATCAAATTGACCGAGTCTAAGTTGACGTAGAATTTCAACACGCTCTATCGTATCAACATCGGAGTGGATATAACGACACATTATTCCAACCTTGCCTAAGTATTTTTGGAGCTCTTCGGCCATTCTTTTTGTCAGCGTCGTAACAAGGGTTCGTTCTTTTAAATCAATTCGCGTTTGAATTTCTTGAATTAAATCATCAATTTGATTGATACTTGGTCGAACGTTTATAATTGGGTCTAGTAAACCAGTAGGACGGATCACTTGTTCAACGATAATTCCTTCAGATTTTTCCATCTCGTAATCGGCGGGAGTTGCTGAAACATAAATTGCTTGACCTAGCATGCCCTCAAATTCATCAAAGCGCAATGGTCTATTATCGATAGCTGACGGGAGGCGGAATCCATAATCTACCAGATTGATTTTTCTTGCCCTATCTCCACCGTACATTGCTTTAACTTGAGGTATCGTAACATGGCTTTCATCAATAACCATCAAGAAATCATCGGGAAAATAATCGATCAAGCAGAACGGTCGTTCACCGGGATTTCGTTTGTCAAAATAACGTGAATAATTTTCAATTCCAGAACAGTAACCTAATTCTCGAATCATTTCCAGATCATAAGTTACCCGTTCCTCCAATCGTTTGGCTTCATCAATCTTGCCTTCTTTTTTAAATCGCTCAACGGCAAGGACCATGTCCTCTCCAATCTGTTCAATTGCAGTTTTTGTTGTTTCTGGATTTGTGACAAACATATTAGCAGGGTAGATACTAATCTCCTCGTGCGCTTCAATATGGTCATTGCTAATGGGATTAATCGAGCTTATTGATTCAATTTCATCACCCCAAAATTCAAAGCGAATGGCGTAATCTGTAGAAGCCAAATAAACATCAATTGTGTCCCCTTTTACACGAAATGTACCGCGATCAAAAGTTTCATTAGATCTTGAATAAAGTGTTTCAACAAGCCTGAATAAAAACTTGTTTCTAGAAATAGTTTGGCCTTTTTTAATGTGAATTATACTGCCTTCAAACTCCTTAGGATTTCCAATTCCATAAATGCACGAAACCGATGCAACAACAATCACATCACGTCTTCCAGATAATAAAGCGGAGGAAGCAGAAAGTCTAAGTTTTTCAATTTCATCATTGATTTGCAAGTCTTTTTCTATATACGTCCCAGTCACTGGCATAAAAGCTTCGGGCTGATAATAGTCGTAATACGATACAAAATATTCGACCGAGTTGTTTGGGAAGAATTGT
>JABSPC010000636.1 GCA_013215515.1 Crocinitomicaceae bacterium | reverse complement strand
TGTTTCTTTTGTTTCTTTTGAATCTTTTGTGGCTAAAAAGACAAACACAAAAGGAACCGTAGTTTGAATGCATTGATGAAATTAGCCGGTAAAAGGAGTTATTTGAGAAGATTCAAGTACTCGATCATTTTTGCGAAAGCGCGTGCTCGATGGCTGTATGAATTTTTTTCTTCCATCGTCATTTCAGCGAATGATTTACCGCAGCTTTCAGGTTCGAAGATAGGATCGTACCCGAAGCCATTTTCGCCTCGACCTTCTTTTAGAATGTTTCCTTTTACGATTCCTTCAAATACCAATTGGATGCCTCTAATGTTGAGTGCGATAACTGTTCTGAATTGAGCTGACCTATCTGATTCATTCTCCAGCCTACTTTGAACCAAAGCCATATTGTCTTCATCGCTTCGTTGATCTCCGGCGTATCGTGCAGAAAGGACGCCCGGTTCTCCATTGAGAGCAGTAATTTCCAATCCGGTGTCATCTGCGAAGCAATTCACTTTATAGTTATCTAGAATAAAATTTCCCTTTTGCATTGCATTTTCTTGGATGGTTCCCGATGTTTCAGGAATGTCGTCGGTATGATTTATATCCTTTAATGTTAGGATTTCGAAATGTTCAGGGAGCATTTTTGCAACTTCAGCTGCTTTGTTTTGATTGGATGTTGCAAAGAGTATTTTCATGGGATCAATCTTCAATTAATTCGCTAAGGAATTTTACGTAATTGTCTTTCTGAGATTCAACAGAGTAGCTATCTTTAACTGTTTTACGTGCTTTTTCTCCCATGCTCTTTCGAAGCTCTTCGGAATCAACTAATGCAGAAATAAATTCTACCCATTCTTCAATCTCAGAAGCCAAATAGCCATTGACGCCGTGCTCAATGATTTCACCATTAACTCCAACTGGAGACATGATTGTTGGGATTTCAAGTGCCATGTATTGCAGTCCTTTTAGTCCACACTTTCCACTGGCCCATTTGTCGTTTGGCAAAGGCATTATTCCAATATCGAATTTTGAAAGCTCTTTAATTTCATCGGCGAAAATCCAAGGTTTTCCTTGAATGGCGAGTTCTTCGTGAATGTAATTTCCATCACCAATCACAACAAATTCTACTTTGTCTCCGTATTTCTCTTTAATCTTTAAAAGAAATGGGATGGCAAATTCAAAGTGCTTAATCGTAGTAACAGATCCACTCCACCCAATGCAAACCTTGTTGCTTATTTCACTTGGGGTTCGATTGTATTCGTTCAAATCAATCGTTGTAGGAACAATTCGAATGTTTTTGTTGAAGGTTGATGCGTAATCTGATAAAAACTGGTTTCCAGCAAAGATCATATCCGATAGACCGATAATTTTGGATGTCTTTTCTGCGTCTTTTAAGAAATTAAGCTTTTTGTTAGCTTCAGAGACATTGCTTAACCATATCGAATCATCAAAGTCAAAAACAACCTTGGCCTTCGATTTAGAATAAGCTGTTTCAAACTTAATTGAACCCGTCATGAAAGCTTCTCGCTGAATGAAAACAATATCGTATTGATCAATATTTCTTAAATCCTTTTTGCGTCTTTTGAAACTTCTTAAAAGAACTTTAAGCTTGTGAAAGTAATTGCCAGGGCTGTAAAATCGTTTATCGTCTTCTTGCTCTATGAGATAGGATAATTCACTATCAAAGCCTTGTTCTTTAATATATTCAATGTACTGTTCAAATCGAAAGCGTTGGCTCGGTGATCTGTTTTTTCTATGTGCAGCAACGAATAAGATTTTAGGCATCTAATGATTTTGTTACCCAAATAGAAGGTAGTTTTTCAGTAATTTCAATGTTATCAAACACACTGCTTTCTCTTGCTCCAACAAATTTTGCCCAGTCGGCCATATCTTTTAAACCATCTTCTAGGGACGTGAATCCACCAACTCCAAATACTCTTTTAACTTTAGAGTGATCTGCAAAAGCGTGAACGACTTCATTTCGAGCGGGCAAGTATTTTAAAGGCTCATCCATTCCCATCACTTCGATAGTCGTTTCAGCCAATTCTTTAACCGTATATTCTTTGTCTGCTCCTAGATTGAATACTTCGTTGTACGCTTCTGGAACGTCAACACTTCTAGCAATGATAGGAGAAACGTCAGTAATGTAACTAAACGCTCTTGTTTGACCACCGTCGCCAAATACCGTTAGCGAATTTCCTTGCATCAATTGATTCATGAAAATCCCAACAACATTTCGATA
>JABSPC010000635.1 GCA_013215515.1 Crocinitomicaceae bacterium | reverse complement strand
TTGCATTACTTGATAATCAGGAATGTCATCACCCATATACAAGACTTGCTCATCTTCGAATCCGTACTTTTCTTTTAGGGAATTGTAAACGTCAACTTTGTTTTTGGTTTGCATACAAACTTCTGTAGCACCTAAATTCAATAATCTCTTCTCGATTGCTTCTGAGCTTCCACCAGTGATTATTAAAATGCGATATCCCATCTTCGAAGCAAACTGAAGTGCATAGCCATCTCTGGAATTTAACGTTCGAATCACATCCTCTTTGTACATTAGTACGCTCCCGTCAGTTAAAACTCCATCTACATCAAAAATGAAAGTGGTTACCGGATTTAATTTTTCTTTATAGCTCGTCATTCTTTGGGTATGTGCGTTTAATACTGTCTGAGATCAGTTTGTAAATCTCTTTGCTTAATCCTTCTAATGAATTCAAGTGATCCTCAATTGTCTGTTGATCGCCTCTTCTTGCAGGGCCGGTTTGAGCGTCATAAGGAGTGTCGCTTTTCAACTTATTCACTGTCTCGTTTAGAAGTGGTAGGAAATGCTTGAAATCAATATTGTGCTCATCTGAGTAAGTCTTAGCCTCATGCAAAATATGATTGGTGAAATTATTTACCATTACCGCTGCAACATGCATATTCTTCCGTTCGGTCGATGAGGCCAAGTTTACGTTTTCGCTTATCTCAGAAGCCAATTTCATTAGACGATTACTAAAATCGGTATTCGTTGCTTCTATGAAAAATGGAACTTGAGATATATTTAACTCTCTTCCTTTTGTAAATGTTTGCAAAGGATAAAAAACACCTAAATCAGTTCTTTCAGGTAAATCATTTAACTGAATAGATCCCGAGGTATAAGCCGCCGGTATTGAATTATCTAGTTGTTCCAGCACCTCATTTATTGCTTCGTCTCTTACACAGATTAAAACCAATTGATCCTTTGGGAGTTTTTCAATTTCGCATACCTCCGCGCCAATCTCATTTGCCAATCCTGAATCAGATTTGGTATTGTGACCTGAAATATGTGTTACCGAAACTCCAACTTTTGACAATTCTTTTGCCAAATGATGTCCAACATTTCCGGAACCAATGATCGATATGTTATTCGCATTTTGCACGGTTTAAATTTAAGGAAATTGAGAGACTAAACTCGTTAAATGAAAAAAGTGCCTAAGATGAATAGTTCACTTTAGGCACTTTAAAACTTTAAGTATTTTAAAACTTCAAGCAGTGGTCACTTTATTTCCCGTGACATTGCTTGAATTTCTTTCCACTTCCACAAGGACAAGGATCGTTTCTTCCTGTTTTCTTTTCAACCGTAACCGGCGTTTGTTTTACAGGAGGTCTATTCCCGCCAGAACTACGAATCGCTTCGTCATAACCTTCTCTTCCAGACGACTCTTCTTCATTCGATGAGGTAGCTGAATTTCCGTAATTACTTTGTGATGTGATATCTTTATTTGTACTCTTAATATCAGTCGATTCTGGAATGTCCAATTTCGTCAATAATTCAAGAGTTTCACTGTTCAACCGTGCTAACATTTGCTTGAACAATTCAAAAGACTCTAATTTATAAACCAGTAAAGGATCTTTTTGCTCGTACTGCGCATTGTGCACTGCAGAACGTAAATCATCCATTTCACGTAAATGCTCTTTCCACTCATTATCGATTTGGTCTAATATGATATTCTTCTCAAACTTATTTGAAATAATCGATCCTCCAGAGTTGTACGCTTCTTCTAAGTTGATGACCAATTGAACTTCTTTTCTTCCATCTGTTAATGGGAAAACAATGTTCTGGTATTGATCCGACATTGTTTCATGAACATGCTTAATTTGAGGCATCGCCTTTTCAGCAATCTTCGCATTTTTTCTATCGTAGGATGTTCTAAGCCCTTCATAAACTTTATTGATAATTGTGTTATCGTCTTGAGTTTCGAATTCTTCAGCAGTAACTGGTGATGACATTCCTACAACACGAAATAATTCCAGTTCAAATTCCTTGAATTGCTCCTTAGGATGAGATATAACGATTGATTCACTTACATCAAATAACATATTGTCAACATCGATATCCAATCTATCTCCGAACAACGCATTTTTACGTTTTCTATAAATTGCTTTACGCTGAGCATTCATTACATCATCATACTCAAGCAAACGCTTACGCATTCCGAATTGGTTTTCCTCAACTTTTTTCTGCGCTCTTTCGATAGATTTAGAAACCATGCTGTGAGTAATTACCTCACCTTCCTTAAGTCCCATTCTATCCATAAGCTTCGCGATTCTTTCCGAACCAAACTTACGCATCAGCCCATCTTCTAAAGAAACAAAAAACCGAGATGATCCTGGATCTCCTTGACGACCTGCACGACCTCTTAACTGTCTATCTACACGTCTAGAATCATGGCGTTCTGTACCAATAATAGCAAGTCCACCAGCTTCAAGAACTCCCTCTCCAAGTTTAATGTCAGTACCACGACCAGCCATGTTTGTTGCAATTGTAACTGCTCCAGGTTTACCAGCTCCTGCCACAATTTCAGCCTCACGTTGGTGTTGCTTCGCATTCAATACTTCATGAGGAATACCTTTCATTTGTAGCATTCGGCCAAGAAGTTCTGAAATCTCAACCGTTGTTGTACCAACAAGTACAGGGCGTTTCTCTTCAACTAATTTTTGAATCTCCTCAATAACCGCAGTATATTTTTCTCTAGTTGTTTTAAATACGAAATCATTGCCATCTTTTCTTACAAGTGGGCGGTTTGTCGGAATAACGATAACATCCAATTCATAGATGTCCCAGAACTCTTTTGCTTCAGTTTCCGCCGTACCGGTCATCCCAGCAAGTTTATGATACATTCTAAAGTAGTTCTGTAAGGTAATCGTTGCGTACGTTTGTGTAGCCGCCTCGACTGTTACATCTTCTTTTGCTTCAATTGCTTGGTGTAAACCATCAGAGTAACGACGACCTTCCATGATACGCCCAGTTTGCTCATCAACGATTTTTACTTTACCGTCCATGATTACATATTCTACTTCTTTTTCGAAAAG
>JABSPC010000634.1 GCA_013215515.1 Crocinitomicaceae bacterium | reverse complement strand
TGGATCTCCTGAAATCTCTAACAGGGACGTTCCTCTTAATCTATAATCAAACAATCCATCACTCGCCAGAACGGTGGAACCATTTCTAAGGTCCTGTAAATAGAACTTTATGTCAGTGAATTGAACTTTGTACCCTTCGGCAGTTGTATATGTCGAATCAAGATGTAAATCCTGCGTTCCAAATGTAGGCTGAACAGTTAACTTGAGAGTTGGGCCGGTGGGCGTTGGAGGGGTTACTACAACATCATCATCTTCACAAGAAGGTAACGCGAGTGCAGAACCTAGCACAATCAATAAGGAATAAAATACTTTCATCTTCTCAAACTTAATCATAATCATTCTCTATTAAAGCCTTATTTCTTCCAAATCTTTACGATTTTATATCTAATTCAACGAATGAATCTTAATTTTAACTAACGTAAAAGTCAAAACGATCTGTCAAAACCGGTACTAAATATTCTCAATGCCTCTGCTGGAAGTGGAAAGACCTATCATCTCGTTAAGGAATATATCAAACTCTTAATTAGCGATAAGGAACATTCCAACAACTTCTCTGGCGTTATAGCTATGACGTTTACCAACAAAGCAGCGTTGGAAATGAAGGAGAGAATTATTTCTGCTTTGGATCAAATTAGTAGCGATAAAAATCGAAGTGAGGGAATCAAAGTTTTGGCTGAAACGTTAGGCTCTGAAATTGGAATTTCACTGGAGGAAGTAATTAAGCGTTCTAAATTGGTTTTGGAATCCATCTTACATCGATACGAGGATTTCAACGTAATGACTATCGACAAGTTCAACTTGCGCTTAATTAAATCATTTGCGCGAGATTTGGATTTACCCAATGAGTTTGAAGTTATTCTAGATGAAACCGAAATTATTGAAAAAATTGTTGATGACCTTTTCAATCAACTCGGCAATGACGACCAATCTGCATTAAGTCAAATTTTGATGCAATACGCCAAATCGAATATAGATGAGGGCGATTCATGGAATTTTAGACGCAGCCTAATCGATTTTGGAAAAGTACTTCGAAACGAAAAAAACAATGCTTCAATTGAGCGATTGATGGAACTGAACCTATCATTGGATATACACAAAGAGCTTTATGCATTGAAAGTTTCGATTGATAAAAAATTCAAATCGCTTTGCGCTCCGTTGGTTGAGAAAATGCAATTGACTGATCCAAAATCTTTACCTGGTGGAGGAAATACAGTCAACGATATTAAGTCGATTACAAACAATGAAACATTCCCAGTTGTTTCTGAATTAATTAAAAAACGACTTCAAGGGAATTTAGAAAAGGACTTCCCTGTAGATCTTCAGCAAGATTTATATCAGCTGAATTCTTATTGGGAATCAAACCTACGCGATTATGGCACACTTCATTTATTCCTGAACAACTTCTTCAATATGGCCTTGCTTCAGTACATGGCCAAGGCACTTGAAACTACGAAGAAGGAGGAGCAAATTATTCGAATATCGGAATTCAACACATTGATCTCTGACTTAATCCAAGATGAAAACGCTCCGTTTATATACGAGCGATTGGGTACACGGTTCAAGCACTTTTTATTAGACGAGTTCCAAGACACATCACATCTTCAATGGTTGAATTTGGTTCCACTTATTCATGAATCAATTGGAAATAATTTAAAGAACCTCATCGTTGGTGATCCGAAGCAATCTATTTATAGATTCAAAAATGGAATCGCTGAACAATTCGTTGAACTTCCTCAAATTTACAATCCCGATGGAAATCCAAAGATTGCAATTAAGTCTGATTTTTTCAGGCAAATGGGAAGTGTTTCTGAATTGGGTGATAACTGGAGATCAAGCCCTAGTATTGTCAATTTCAACAATGTATTTTTTGAAGACTTGAAAACGCGAATGCCAGAAGACTCTCAGGTTTTTTATAATTCAATATCACAACAACCAAAATCGAGCATCAACGGGAAAATCAAAATTTCCTCTAAAAAGATGTCGAAAGACGACAAAATTACTGTTTCAGATTTACTTCCAACCATCATAGATTGGATAGAAGAATGCAAACGAGATGGTTTCAAACCTGCGGACATTTGCATTCTTGGAGGAAAGAATAGGGAATGCAATGCATGGGCTGTTGGCTTGAATGATGCTGGTTACAGAGTTGTTTCAGCTGATTCATTGCTTATCCATTCCAATTTAAAAGTTCAACTGTGTATCGCGTTTTTAAAATGGAGACTGCTCCCATCTGGAGAAAACGAAAAAAAGCGATTTGCTGAATTGTACTTCAGGAATGACTCCAAATCATACGATGACTATAAAAAGTATATTAAAGAAAAAGAACTAGAATCTGGCAGAACATATCGCTACTTCGATGACCGACAATTCTTAGCTGATCATTTCGAATCGTATTCAAATTTCTTTTTTAAGTATGAAAATATTTACGACCTGATTCAAGGCTTCTATAGAATAATTCACTTCAACGAATTACAGAATCCTTACTTGCATCATTTGGCCGATATCATCTACGACTTTGGTTTAAAACGAGGTCCGAACCTCAAGGCCTTCCTCGAAGATTATCAAAGAAAGAAAGACAAGATTGCAGTTCAAATTCCTGAAGTTGAAGACGCCATTAAGATCATGACGATTCATAAGTCGAAAGGACTTGAGTTTCCTGTTGTGCTAATCCCAACACTGAATTTCAGTATGAATATCAAGTCTAACTTTTTAGTTGGAATTGACAATTTCATCGTGTACAAACTACCAACTCAAAAGGAAGTTCTTAAGCCCTTGATTGATCTTTACAACAAGGAGATGAATCAAATCATTACTGACAATGTTAACTTGTGTTATGTTGCCATGACCAGACCTGTGGAACGCTTGTACATTCAAAATGATTTCGAGAGTAAAAAATTCGGTGAGCTGTTCCATGAAACACTTTTGTCATGTGGTTTAGCCCAAGAAAATGATGAGGCCTTAACGGTGAGTATTAGTGACGGTGATCGCTCGCCAATGAAAAAAGACAAAGACACCACTTCACTTTTTGCACCTGATGAAGTTACAGATCGACTTTGGTTCCCAGATATTGCTTTTCAAGACAATCCAGATTTAAACAACACCGATTTCCTTAGTGACGAAATGCAATTTGGGATTCAATTTCACTTACTGACAAGTCGTATTGAAACTTTAGAGGAGATCAAAGAAAAGGTGGATGAAGGCGTTGCTGCAGGTGAAGTTTCAGTTGCCAACGCGGAACAATTAATTGAACGTCTCAAGAAATTATTCAACCTTACTGAATATCAGGCTCTAATTAGTAATAGTCTTCAGGTTTTGAATGAGCAAGCGATTTTGATCGATGAAAACACGATGGCCCGCCCAGACAAAATTATCATCAAGAAGGACGAAACGATAATTATTGATTTCAAAACGGGAATCCCAGGAGCCAAGGATGAAAAACAAATCAAAGAATACAAGGCTGTTCTTGTCGAAATGGGCTACCCTTCAGTAAGCTCTTATTTGTATTATACGATAAGCGAAAAACTGGTTCAGGTTTAGCGATTTGATCTTTTTCCTGTTTGAATTGTAGTATAAGTTGTTCCAACTTAATTTGAGGACAACATTAAAATTATCAACCGATGAAATATTTACTTTCTGCATTGCTGTTTTTGCTCTTCATCAGCCCTTCGAATGCATATAAGGGCCTCCCCAATGACAACCCGACTGCAGCCTATTTAATGGACCCGATTTACCTGCCAGACGTGACTTCATGGACCGTTCCTGTTGCTGTTTACGCCGGGCCTTCAGAAAAAGAAATAAGTATGATGGCCAGATTAGATCGTCAAGAAGTGCGACTACACAACCTTTGTGACATTATTGATTCAATGGCCTTGTCATTAGCTCATCAAGAAAAGACAATTCAAAATATCGAACGCAGTGAAGCAGAGCGTCATGCGCAATTCAAAAAAGAGAAAGTACGACGAACGAGTGCAGAAAGTAATTTAAAAAGAACCAATATAATTCTCGGAATCATTTCAATTGTAACACTCTTCTTTGGATTCCTGTGGATTCGCGAAAGGCGTTCTAGATAAAATGAAATCATATCAAAGGCTTGTCGAATTAACGACAAGCCTTTTCTCTTTATATCTTTTCGAAGATTCCTTCGATAATTTCGTCATCAACAAGTTCGGGAATTGTGACCTTTAAATTCGGTTCAATTTCCATTGCTCGTTTTATAGCAAAAATGGCACCTTCATTTCGGGCCCAGCTTCTTCGTGAGATTCCATTGTTCACATCCCAGTGCAACATCATTTTAACTCTACGCGCAGCATCTGAAGATCCATCAAGTAGCAATCCGAAACCACCATTGACAACTTCTCCCCATCCTACTCCACCACCGTTGTGAATTGAAACCCAAGTTGCACCTCGGAAACTATCTCCAATCACATTTTGAATTGCCATATCCGCTGTGTATCTCGATCCGTCGTAAATATTTGATGTTTCTCTATATGGAGAATCTGTTCCACTTACATCATGATGATCTCTACCTAAAACAACTGCACCAATTTTATTTTCTGCAACGGCTTTGTTAAAAGCTTCAGCAATTTTAGAACGCCCTTCGGCATCAGCATATAAAATACGGGCTTGTGACCCTACTACCATTTTATTTTTTTTGGCATCTTTGATCCAGGTAATATTATCTTGCATCTGTAATTGAATTTCTTCAGGTGAGTTTTCCATAATTTCTTGTAAAACTTTAGCGGCAATCGCATCAGTAATATCTAAATCTTCTGGTTTTCCTGAAGC
>JABSPC010000633.1 GCA_013215515.1 Crocinitomicaceae bacterium | reverse complement strand
GTCAGAAACGGTAACGGTGACGGGCGCGTTGGGGGGTTGTGCATTTAAGGTTAAGCCTAGAAGGCAAAGTATAAGTGTTGTATAGATTTTCATAATAGTAAATGTTTTGTTCACTACTAGAATGTCAACTTATTGAAAAAGTAACTATTTTGGATTGGAGGCGCTTCTTAGATTGTTAGAACGGTCGTTTTTCAAAAGCATTCGCTTTCTCTTCTATTAGATCGCTATGCTTTCAGAAGTTAGACATACGTAGTTTCAATTGAACTCAAAACGTCTAAAATCTAATTTATAACAATCTAAAAAAGGAGCTTGCGACTGATCCAACAGTGTGGAACGAACGTTCTAAAAGGCGTAGCCGATCCAAGCGAAGCGCTTCTACACTACCACATTTACAATCTTCCCAGGAATTACAATCACTTTCTTAGGAGCATTCCCTTCCAACCATTTTTGTGCTACCTCATGCGCCAGTACTTCTTTCTCAATATCCTCTTTCGACATCGCCGTTGGAAGTTCTATCTTAAATCTCATTTTACCGTTGAATGAAACTGGATAAGAATGGTTCGCTTCAATCAAGTTTGCCTCATCAAATTCAGGAAAATTTGCGTAACTCAACGTTCCAGCTTCATTTCCAAGTTTGACCCACAGTTCTTCTGCAATGTGAGGTGCGTATGAAGAAACCAACACGACTAATTCTTGAAGAATGGCTTTGTTGTTGCATTTTTGATCCGTGAGTTCATTCACACAAATCATGAAGTTTGAAACTCCAGTATTGAATGAGAAACGTTCCAAATCATCGCCGATTTTCTTAATTGTTTTGTGCAAAGTCTTCAATGCTTTTGAATCAGGCTCAGCTTCACTTAGGCTTAAGTTTCCATCTTGATCAAGGAACAAACGCCATAGTTTCTTCAAGAAATTGTGAACTCCACTAATTCCTTGTGTATCCCATGGTTTGCTTTGTTCAAGTGGTCCTAAGAACATCTCGTACACACGTAATGTATCTGCTCCGTAACGTTCAACGAGGATATCTGGAGTCTGAACATTGTACTTCGATTTTGACATCTTTTCTACTTCGTGACCACAAATGTAGTCACCGTTTTCCTCGCGAATCCATTCAGCATTAGTATATTCGGGTTTCCATCTGATAAATTCTTTTACGTTTAGTTTATCACTATCAACTAATTGTATATCTGAATGAATTGGTCTAACTCCAATTATTTTTTCTAGTATTTTTCCAGTACGCTTTAGAATCTCTTCCACTTTTTCTTTTAATAAAACATTGGAACTATAACCTTTTACAAAAGAATTACTAATACATATTATAGGTGAGGCATCTTCAATAATATTTTCATCCTTGTCTGTTCTAATAGTAACAGTTAAATATTCAAGTATATAGACAAAACTACTTCTCCCCAAGATCATCCCCTGGTTAATCATCTTCTGAAACGGCTCATCAAATGGAATCAAATCCAAATCATACAGGAACTTAGTCCAGAAACGAGAGTACAACAAGTGACCCGTAGCGTGTTCAGCACCACCGATATATAAATCGACGTTTTTCCAATACTCAACTTTGTCTTTTGCAACAAACTCATTATCGTTCGTTGGATCCATATATCTCAAGAAGTACCATGAACTCCCTGCCCAACCCGGCATTGTGTTGAATTCCATTCGATCTCCTTCTGAATGGTTCCAAGCCTCTTTTTCAGCTCTCGCCAAAGGTGGCTCGCCATCTTCTGTAGGCAAGTACTTATCTACTTCAGGAAGTGTAATTGGCAAGTTTTCATCGGCAACCAAGTTTGGAATTTCATCCTTATAATAAACAGGGAAAGGCTCGCCCCAATAACGTTGTCTAGAGAAAACTGCATCTCTTAAACGGTACTGCGTTTTTCCTTTTCCAAATCCTCTTTTCTCAATTTCATAGATCGCAAGTTTCGTTGCTTTCTTTACTTTCAATCCATTCAAGAAGTCTGAATTGGCAATCACGGCATCCTTTTCAGAATACGCCTCTTCGCTAATATCTTTGTCTTCAAAGATGTTGATGATCTCAATTCCGAAGTGCTTCGCAAAATCATAATCTCTTTGATCTCCACATGGAACGGCCATTACGGCTCCTGTTCCGTATGAGGCAAGTACATAATCACCGATCCAAATTTGAACCTTCTCTCCTAAGAATGGGTGAATTGCAAACGCTCCGGTATTCTGTCCTGAAATATTCTTTACATCTGCCTGACGGTCTCTCTCCGACTTCAATGATGCTTGTTTCTTGTAATCTGCTACTCCTTCTGCGAATTCAGAAGTTGTAATTTCATCTACAAATGGATGCTCTGGTGCTAAAACCATGAACGAAACTCCATAAATTGTATCTGGTCGTGTTGTAAACACTTCAATATCGTGATCTGAACCGTCAACTTTGAAATGAACTGAAGCTCCCTGCGATTTCCCAATCCAGTTGCGTTGCTGATCCTTAATCGAGTCTGTCCAATCAATCGTTTCTAATCCAGTCAATAACCGCTCAGCGTATGCTTTAATTCGCATTGACCATTGGCGCATTAACTTCTGAACCACAGGATGTCCTCCCCTTTCAGAAACGCCATTTTGGACTTCATCATTGGCCAATACCGTTCCCAGTGCAGGACACCAGTTCACCCATGAATCAGCTAAATAAGTAAGGCGATAACTCATAAGCGTTTTGCTTTGTTCCGCTTCGCTCATTCCGTTCCACTCTTGAGCTGAGAAGGTTCCGTCAAAGTCGTGAACAGCATTTACCGACGAATTACCCTCTGTTTCAAAAACGGAAATTAAGTCCGCAAGTCGCTCGGCTTTGTCGCTTGTATTGTTGTACCAGCAATCAAATAATTGCTTAAAAATCCATTGTGTCCACTTATAATATTCAGGAGAAGATGTTCTTACCTCACGGTCCCAATCGAATGAGAACCCCATGATGTCAAGTTGTTTTCTGTATCCAGAAATTACATTCCCTTCTTTATCTGTGCCCCCGTCAATATTCGTAATTGTTGTTAAAGCTGGGTGTTGCCCTGTTTGAATCGCATACTGTTCTGCTGGCAACCCGAACGAATCATAACCCATAGGATGCAATACATTATATCCTTGCAAACGCTTGTATCTTGAATAGATATCTGAAGCAATATATCCAAGTGGATGTCCTACGTGAAGCCCTGCTCCAGAAGGGTAAGGAAACATATCTAACACATAAAACTTAGGCTTCTCGGAGTCATCCACTGCCTTAAACGTTTTATTCTCTGCCCAAAACGATCTCCATTTTGATTCTATTTCTCTAAAGTTGTATTCCATAATTCCTTCTGCGCTTTAACGGTGCAAAGATATAAAGTATTTAAAGTGAACTAAAGTTTGCAAGTACTTAAAGTTTGAAGTGGACTTGATCTTTTTAAAATCAACTTAAGGCATTAAATAACTCTACACACTTTAGACACTTCTCTGAAAAATGCTATTTTTACTATGTATGTTGCGGAAGCCACTCTTTATCGTTCTATCCACTCTCCTTTGCCTTCTTTTGAACGCATCGAATTCAATTGCGCAAGATTCTCATGAGCAACAGATAATTAGGTCCATTGGTGCTGAAAAAAATAAAAAAAAGCGCTTTAGTAGAATCATGGCGCTGGGCGAGTATTACAAAGAGAATAATATCGATCGTGCAGATTCAATTCGAAAGGTGATCTTAGATGATAGTAGAAACTTTGAGGATTCCATCCGTTTCAATGCCCTTTTCTATAATGCTGAAGTGGCACTTATTTTAGGTGATTTGGATGAATACCACAATACCATTCTGGCTTGCCAACCCTTTTTAAATAAATTGAAAAGTAAGGCGATCCAGTTCAAAGTATACAGGCACCTCGGATATTATCATAGTAATCTGCAGGAATATGAAACCTCCCGATTCTATCTTAAACTCGCATTAAAGAAAGCTGTACAACTTAGAGATGTATCTAAACAGTCAGAGGCATATCGTTATTTGGGATTGAATTACATGTATACTGATCAAAAGGATTCCGCACTCTATTATTCAGACAAATCAATAAGTACAGGACGAAGAAGCAGTGACAAGGCCATTTTATCACAAGCGTTTAATGTAAAGGCAGAAGTTTACGATTTCTTCGGTCAAATTGAATTGAGTGTTTCTAAGAATTTTGTAAGTCGGAAACTTGCCGAAGAGATTAATAACTATCTCCTTTTGGCCAAATATTGTCGAGAAATTGGTTCTTCTCAAAAGCAAATTTACAATTTGAAGGATGCCGAGAAAAATTTCAGGAGATCCTTAGATTACTCGAGACAAATACACGACAAACGGCAAATGGCCTTGGCCTTAACCAATTTGGCCTCGGTTCAACTTGACAAAAGGCAATTTGATAAAGCCATGGCGAATTCACAGCGTTCAATTAATTACTTAACCGAATCGAATGATTTAAATGGTTTGGGGGAAGCACACAATATTCTTGGCATGGTATTCCAAAAGCAGAACAAGTACGCAAAAGCTTCAAGTAACTTCAATCAATCCCTGATCTATTACGAATCAACGAGTAACAAGGAGAAAATGGCTGGAGTTTATCATAACGTCGGTACCGTTTTTATGGAACGAAAGAAATATGTTAATGCCTTAAATTATTTGAATCGATCTGTTGAAATACGACAAGAGTTTGGTTCCAAAAATCAAATTTACCATACGTATCGAGTGATAGCGGATGTATATAAAAAGATCAACAACACTGCAGAATCACTTAAATACATGGAGCTATATCTGAATTATTTGGACAGTAACACTATTCTTCAGGCCGCTACAAAAATTGCAGAATTAAGTGAATCCTATAATTCCGCCCTACTAGAAAGAAGAATTACCGCTCAATCCGATTCTCTAGAACGACAATCGCGACAAAGAGAAATGAATGCCACTCGATTGGAAAATAGCCAATTGAGAAACAATTTTCAGATGTACATTATTATTGCGTTCATCATAATAATCGTGATGGCGGGACTAATTATTTTCTATCGCTGGAATCAGACCAAGATTAAACAACAGCAAAAAGAAGCCGAAATGTCTCAAACTTTACTGAGAACGCAGATGAACCCCCACTTCGTATTTAACGCAATGTCCGTCATACAGAGTTATATTTTTGATAACGACACTGAAAACTCTTCAAAGTTCTTAGTCAACTTCTCAAGGCTAATGCGGCTTATATTGGAGAATTCACCTAAGCAACATATCCCAATACGTACTGAAATCGAAATTTTAGAAAAGTATCTATCTATGCAGAAATTGCGTTTCCAGGAAAGATTCGAATATTCAATTGACGCCGATTTTGATTTATATGATGACAGCGCAAATATTCCTCCAATGATTACGCAGCCATTTATTGAAAACGCCATTGAACATGGGCAATTACACACCGTTGAAGGCGGATTTATTGCAGTTGTTTTCACAAAGATAAATGGCATGTTAAACATTTCTATCGTTGATAATGGCATCGGTAGGAAAGGTTCTAACGTCAATAAGAAAAGCTCTGCTCATAAAAGTATGGCAATGCAGATTACACAGGACCGAATTGAAAACCTAAATAAGAAGTATAAAACAGACGGAACGTTACAAGTGCAGGACTATAATATGGAATTGGAAACCGGCACAAAAGTGTTAATTTCGTTACCATATATCACAGACGCTAATCGTCAAAATTAAAAACAGACAACTATGAAAAAGGTTCTAATTATTGATGATGAAAATCGCACAAGAGATTTAATTGCTAAAATGATTGATTCATTTGGCTTTGATGTTCAAACAATTCCTGAAGGGGAAAATGTTCAATCCGGGATAAAGGCAATCGAAACTCATAACCCAGATATTGTATTTATAGATATTCAAATGCCGGATGGAACTGGGTTTGATGTTCTCCGTTCAATTGAAAACAAAACTTTCCAAGTAATCTTTATTACGGCTCATGAAGAGTTCGCGATTAAGGCAATTAAGTTTAGTGCTCTCGATTACCTATTAAAGCCCGTTGACACTTCTGAGTTAAAAGCAGCACTTGAAAAAGCACTTATAGCAGTAGATAATAATACAGGGCATTCGCAATTCGATGCTTTACAGAAAAACATCCTTCCTAGTGAAAAGCGAAGATTGGTTTTAAAAACACAGGAAAGTGTACATGTTGTAGAGCTTGATCAAATTATCAGGTGTGAAGCAGATAGAAACTATACTTCATTCTTCCTGTTAGATGATAAAAAGATCCTTGTCTCGAAGACGCTTAAGGAATACGAAATACTGTTAACAGGTTACAATTTCCTTCGTGTTCAGCAATCTCACCTCATAAACATTAGTTATGTCGACAGATATGACAAAAAGAATGGTGGTGCTGTCGTGATGAAAAATGGAGCCGAAGTTCCATTGTCTCCAGCCAAGAGAGAGCTGTTTTTCAAGAAATTAGAGAACCTATAAATCAAAAAATCAATGAAAAGGGGTATTTGTTCAATTATACCCAGCCAATGTTCATTTACCTCCTTTCGATTAGAATAAAGTTTGTATCCTTACTGATAAGAAATAAGGAGAAATGTCAGGAAATTTTCTTTTAGTTTCGCTTTGAAATATCGGAAGTTATGCTGCTTGGAGAGGCAGTTTCATTTTCTAGTTTGATTAAAGAGTATAACAGTTCTTAAAACTTTCGATTTTAAAGCAGTGCTTAGGCACAGGCTTAAAGAAAATTCCTGATTTTTTTATTTCTGGTTTTATCTTAAGGTATAATTCTTCTTACTACGGAAGAGATTGTTGTTACACTACTACGATGAAATAACTTACTACTATCGAATAAAAAAAGAGCTAATGGAGATTAGCTCTTTTTTTTATTTTATGTCGTATAGAACAGGCCGACTAGGTGCTGCATCGTTGTTGAAAGGCGCAACTTGAAAGCTTAAAATGTACTCCCCATCCTTAATCCCGTTATCAACATAAATTAACTCTGTGATTGTTCTTTTGAAGTTTGGAGCTTGAGGAACTTCCCAAAATGCATGATGAAAAGCCAAAGCACCACCATCATTCTCACGATCAACGGATGGCAAATCGATCAACAAATGATCCACCCCGTTTTCCAATAAAACTTTAACGCATTCCACATCAAAATACGGTGGATTTGATGCAGAATAGTTCTTTGTTGTTTTTACCTTGCTATTTGGCATTGTTCTAATAACCAGAGCCTCACCCTTAAATTTTATTTTTTTAATTTGATCTGGAGTAATAATGAAATCAATATCTCCATTGGCTCGCTCAACTCTCTTAGGCAAAATTGAAACCAAGGTAGCCTTAAAAAAATAATTCTTTAAAACATCATTGATTGAGTGAACCTCCTCCGTGATATGCCCCAAACACTCAGTATGCGTTCCATGTCCATGTGGGTTAAAATAGATATCCCTGAAATTTACAGCGCCTCCCTCTTTTACCGAGCCAACATAATTCTCAGTTCTAACAGGTTCAAATATAGGCGGATCAACATACCACGCTCGAGGGTTTCTATCATCATTAGAGAGCGATATTGAGATATCCAATGGAGAATTGGTATCTATAAATTGATCGTTATTCAGGAATAATTTCATATAAATCGAAGATACTTATTTCATCTTTCAATACAAGAATAAAAAATAAATCCCATGAATTTAATTACCGTGGTATTTATTCCATATATTTGTAGCACAAACAAAATTAAACGATATGAAAAAGATAGGATTTTTATTTATGGCGGCAGTTGCATTTACAGCTGTTTCATGTTCAGCAGAAGCTGACGAAAACGAGAACGAAGACCAAGCTAAAGATGTGGCTGTAACGTATACACTTGATGCTGCCAATTCATCTTTGGGTTGGGCTAATGCTCCACACGAAGGATTGGTTTCGATTAGCGAAGGTTCAATTACTATGGACGGTGACAAATTGACGTCTGGTTCATTCACAATTGATATGAATTCACTCACAAGCACGGATTTACCTGCTGACAAAGCATCATACTTTGCTGGTCACTTGACTGGAAAT
>JABSPC010000632.1 GCA_013215515.1 Crocinitomicaceae bacterium | reverse complement strand
TTTGAGCTGCGCTCAAATGCCGCGACCAGCGCACGGCCAGCCTTGGGATTCATCGGTTTCATTCGTTCTCCAACGGGGTCAGCGCAGGATTATAACGAATGGGGTTTTGAATTTCTAGTGCACGTTCCTGAACCGCTTACAACCTATGCGAATTTCCTCCGCATTGCATTCCATGCTTTGAGAAAACCAGTTTTAGATTTCTTCGAGTAGATGTATGGGCTAACTATTTTAGAAGGTATAAAACTTTGATTGAAGAATCCTATTTTTTGAATTTGTGATAAGCTTGCGCTGGATACTGCTATTCCGTTTCACCTGCTACAGTGAAAACGTCAAACGTAGCTGATCTACAGTCACAAAATTCAGATTCTTGAATGTGTCGCTATTAAAGGGGGATTACAACAAAAAATACTCACCAAACCTATTTGTATTAATAACTTTTTAAAACTCTCAAAACTGATTAAATTTAATTACACCACTTTGTGTTCAATTAATTCTCCAAATTCAAAAAAATGATTGACCTCCTTAATAGGAGAACCTATTTGACATTCTTTAGACAAGATTCCAATGCCCCAATCAGAATCGATGCAACATAAATGAACGGTCGGATTAAAACGCTATTTTAAAGATGCCTTCCACGTTGTTCCATTCCAGTATTTCCATGCAGGAGTATTGTGATATCTAAAATTACCTCTTGCACTCCATTCTGTTGGCGGATTGCAATCGTGCAGAACCACAAAGCCATCATTTTTTATGAATTTCATAGAGTTAAAAATATCCCTATCAACCTGTGTCGCAAGATGTAGTCCATCGATGAAAATTACATCAAACTGTATACCTGAGGAAAGGACTCGATTATCTAACAGTAACTCAAAACTCATCACTTGTTACCTTAAAATATACGGGGTTTCCTTTATATTCAAGGCCAAGGTCACACTATATTTCTCGTCAGCGATAATAAGATGATGATTATGATTATGCCCTGGGTCCCCTACTCTTATTTCTAGACAACTCGCCTTCCCATCTCTATTAGACAATAAGAAATCAATTATCCCTGTTCTTTTTGGCGCCTCAAGTGCCTCCTACAACACTCTCTTGTTCAATCTTAAAATATGGATCATTTAATAATTATTTTCCGGAAAAATAATATTTCATAAACGGAATTAACTTCAATTTCTATTTCACATATTTATACCTATACTTATACTTTTCGTTTAATCTTCATTTTCACACAAAAATATAGTGGATTTTGGGGTGGTCCTCGCCTAAGTGTGTGGAACACTCAAAAAGACGTCAATCTCCAGCCTCCCACCGACATACGTGTAGATAATCTATCCCGATGCGTATTGTTTTATAAAGTCCATCATAGTCCATTGAGAGTGGCGACGTTATCGTGGCGACGTTATCGTAGAGACAGGCTGCATCAGCGGTATGTAGACGGCATTGAGCCAAGAGAGTATTTCCCTGACATTGAATTACCTTTCTTATTCAAAATTCATAGCATCAAAGTCATCTGTGGTTTTGATCAACTCCAATTCAACCAACTGTTGACTTGATTGATATGCAACAGAGACATCCGACCCCAAAGACTCGCCAGACGAGAAGTTTTCTAATGCAATTAAATAATCCATATGACGCCTCTTGCAGTATGGCAACCGTCCTTCGACAGACGCCTCCTGGGCGAAGCACTGTTTGAAGTCACCTGCAAATTTAAAGTGAAGCAGTACACATGTAACATCCGAAAGGCTTGCTGGAGAAATTTCATGGCTACTCCTTAAAAATTTTATACCCCTCCCGCCTTTAATAATCGGTGTTTTGGTTTGAGGTGCAATCGAATCATACAAATGCTGAATGCCACCACTTGTAAAGACATATGGACAGTACGTGTCTTTAGTTTGAAAATACTGACTGTCAAACAACGGGTAATCCATTAAAAAATCCATATATTGGTCTCCCCTAGGCACAGACGCTAGATCCGGCGCATACATATTTAACATAAATCCGTACAAAGCCTCCTGACCTTTATCATCCATATATTTCAAGAGTTTACGTAAGCCACATTTCTCCGAGTGAGGAAAAACAAGCGCCTCATCCACATCCACATAGAGACACCAATTATCCACCCCGTGCTCTTCAACCAAATGATTTACCCACTGTATTCCGGAACGCGCTCTTGCATAGCTTTGATCTGTCCAGTAAATATGAACATCACATTGTTCCTGAAGATACTCGGTGGTGCCGTCATTAGAATCGTTATCAACAAAGAAAAAACGATCCACCCCCAAAGAAC
>JABSPC010000631.1 GCA_013215515.1 Crocinitomicaceae bacterium | reverse complement strand
ACCTGGAGTAATAACACAAGTGCTACAAGAAGCCGTAAAAGAAAAGGGGCTATTCTACCCACCTGATCCAGCGAGTAAAGGAAGTTGTTTCATCGGTGGAAATGTAGCGGAAAACTCAGGAGGCCCTAAAGCGGTCAAATATGGAGTGACCAATGAATACGTATTGAACCTTGAAGTAGTTCTTCCAACAGGAGAGGTAATTTGGACGGGAGCCAATGTCCTGAAGAACGCTACTGGATACAATTTAACGCAACTTATGGTCGGTTCTGAAGGAACACTCGGAATTATAACCAAGATTGTCTTAAAACTCATCCCACACCCTACTAACGATTTATTAATGCTCGTTCCATTCTTTAGTTCAGATGAGGCGTGTAAATCAGTCGCAGCAATTTTTAAAAATGGAATTACGCCAAGTGGCTTAGAATTTATGGAGCGCGATGCCTTGATTTGGACCCGTGACTTTTTAAACGATAGTTCAATTGAAATAAAAGAGAACCACGCGGCTCACTTGTTAATTGAAGTCGACGGGTTTGATCCAGAAAAATTAATGGACGAGTGTGCTAAGATTGTTGAGGTTCTTGAAGACTTCGAAACAGATGAAATTTTATTTGCCGAATCTCAAGCTCAAAAGGACAAGCTTTGGAAGCTACGAAGATCTGTTGGAGAGGCCGTGAAAGCAAATTCAATCTACAAGGAAGAAGACACTGTTGTTCCAAGATATGAGCTTCCAGCTTTACTAGGACACGTTAAACGCATCGGCAATAAATACGGATTCAAATCGGTTTGCTACGGGCACGCTGGTGATGGGAATCTACACATCAACATTATCAAGGGAGATCTTAGTGATGACCAATGGAACAATCAATTGCCAATTGCCATTCGAGAGCTTTTCGAAGAAGTAGTTAAACTTGGAGGAACGCTGTCAGGTGAACATGGGATTGGGCTTGTACAAAAACAATATATGGACATTCCTTTCAGTGATAAATCGCTGAATATAATGCGCTCTATTAAAACAGTTTTTGACCCAAAATGGATTCTGAATCCGGGTAAAATATTTTAGTTCTGAAGAAAGTCTAAATCACCCGACTTCATTTTACGATAGCCTCTGCTCAAATAGGCTAGCATGATTCTCATCGAATCGAAAGCTTCTTCTGTTTCTGGGCTAATTTCCTTTTTCTGAAGTTTTAAAAGTAATTTCATATACATTCCATGAAACGCGATCTCAACTTGATTCTTTTCTCTCAAGTCTGATTTCGATTTTAACTCATCAATGTACTTCGTAGCTACCTCGAACAAACCAATATACTTTTCGTCTTTAGTCATATTCAGTAAGGTATTGTGCAAATAAGAAAGCTCAATCATTACTTCCTGAGTATCCGATAAATGCCCACTCTGTTCAATTTTTTGAGACTTCATTTGTTGAACCAAAGAGGTGTACCAATCTCTATATTGATTCATAAATGAGGCGTCCGGTAATTGTGGTTCAACGTAATTCGCTAGAATCGCATCTACGTCAAATTTGAATGCGCGAATGATATCTTCGACTTGGTACATGTACAAAACGTACTCTGCGATATTCTCATTCTTCTTTTGTTGTGCTATGAGCATTTACTTAACTATTTACCAGAAATTAAATTCTCTTGTGCTTGATTCACGTATGCTACGAACTCAGTTGTCACATCCATTGAAGTATGGATATATCCAAATTGGCCACCAGCGGCTCGTTTAAGAAGGATATCAATATTATTTGCTTCGCAATATTCAGTTGAAAATTGATGAACCTTTTTTCTTAAAACATCCATTTCAGCACCATACTTTTGCTGAATCTCGGCTCCTCTCGTTTGTTGGT
>JABSPC010000630.1 GCA_013215515.1 Crocinitomicaceae bacterium | reverse complement strand
AGGGAAACTTATTTCACACTTGAAATTGGGCTATGTCAACTTGAAAAACTTGAAGCATTTAGTGCTTGATGAAGCGGATCGAATGTTAGACATGGGATTCAGCGATGA
Organism: Crocinitomicaceae bacterium; assembly: GCA_013215515.1. Classification (GTDB taxonomy): domain Bacteria; phylum Bacteroidota; class Bacteroidia; order Flavobacteriales_D; family Crocinitomicaceae; genus UBA4466. Next base: position 2,377 of record JABSPC010000630.1, on the reverse strand, counting down.
TTTGAAAACCATCATGTCGTACCTTCCAGAAAAGCGTCAGAACTTAATGTTTAGTGCAACAATGCCGAATGACATTAAGAAATTAGCGAGGGCTACAATGACCAATCCGAAGGAAATTGCGCTTTCTATTTCGAAACCAGCGGCTGGAGTTAAGCAGTTGGTTTATATGTCTTTCGAAGAGCAAAAAGTAAAAATAATCACGCATATTTTATCAGAGCGAAAGGAATTTGATAGCATTATCATTTTCACTTCAACAAAGAATAAAGTGAATCAAATTTCGCGTGATTTAAAACGTGCAGGTTTTCCTGCATCTGGAATTTCATCCAATTTAGTTCAAGCCGATAGGGAAGAGCTATTGCAAAAATTCAGGTCAAAACGCGTGCGTATTTTGGTTGCAACAGATGTTATGAGCCGTGGTATTGATATCAAGGAAATCAACATGGTGATCAACTATGATGTTCCACATGATGCTGAAGATTACGTTCACCGCGTAGGTAGAACAGCTAGGGCAAATTCCAAAGGAGAAGCAGTCACACTTGTTACGGATAAGGACATGTACAAATTCCGAAACATCGAGAAGCTTATCGAAATATCGATTGAGAAACTTCAGCCACCTGAAAAACTGGGTCCTGGACCCGTTTGGCGTGAAAAGAGCGCGAATAGCGGTGAAGGAAATAGAAATAACAATCACAGAAACAAGAACCGCAACTTCAAAAAGAAGAAGAATTTCCAAGGGAAGCGAAAGAGTAATGGCAGCGCAGGGAATTAGTGAAATCTAAATTCTATTTGTTAACAATGTGCCAAGGTCTTAGTTTTTGCCCATTGTAAACCTTAAACTTCGAATCTGACATTTTGAATCGTTTGTAGATCATTTTTTGTCCGCCAAAGGCAATTCCCGTACCGAATGCTGCGGCGCCAAGAAGTTCGGTTTCAGCATCATCTTTGATCCAAATCCCAACTCCAACGAGAGTAGCACCGAACAACCGAAACGCGTTTCCAAAAAACCGTTTAGCTCCTTGTGCTCGAATAATTACGGTTTCGATATGATTTACACTTACCTTTACTCCCTTGAAACCCGTTATTTGGCCAGTTTCATTATCCACCTCGGTACTTGTTCTTAACAATATAGTATCCATATTAATTCAGTGAATAACCCCTTTATATGACGTTTCATTTAATTTTAATTTAACTCGAGTCCTAGGTGCTAATAGTCGCTGAACTTTGCGCTTTGTAGATTTAATTAAAAGAGCCTCTGAAGAGGCTCGGCCGATGCCAGAGTATTCAGTAATTGACTGGTTATATGTCAAAAAAGAAAAGACACTCGAACTTATAAATACAAACAAGGTAAATAGGAAGAATGAGCGCATTGTTCAATAGTTTAAAATAAAACGTACAGAATGTTCATGTTTAATCCTATTGTTGGTTTTTGACAGATCAGGTTTCCCAATTGTAATCCGATTGCAAAACTCTATGCCATGAACATGCGAACGTCTGTTATAAAGCATTATTCCGTATCTTAGAAACATCAATGTCTAAGATACTATCCATATTACTAATCTTGTTTGCGGGTATTCTCAATCGGATTCCAGGACATATATCGATAGCACGGAAAAAAGGCCAGGTTATGTCGTTTACTACGGAAAGGATTTCCCAACCAAAGATTACTGCGCAAATTGTCCGATAGATTCGGGGGGATACAGAGACGATCGTAAAAGTGGAAAAGGGATAACATACTTTCGTAATTCAAGGCAGCCTAAATGGATTATTACGTAAATAATAGACCGTCCGGAGCTTTTGAAAGGTATTATCGTAATGGGGTTTTAAGAGAAAGGGGAACCTTCAACAGAAGCAGATATTTCGGAATGCACGAAAAATTTTATGAATCAGGGTGTAGAGAATACATGAACCATTACAACATAGAAGGAAGAGAAGATAGCGTTTTCACTTATTATCACGATAACTGTGATACTTCAATAACGAATTCAGGACAAATCGAATTTATATATAACACACTTGACGGATTTCCAGTAGATACTGCATATCGATTTTACAGAAATGGAGACCTAAACGATAAGATCACCTATGGGGCTGACGGGAGAGTACTTAAGAAACAGATGTTATCTAAGGATAAACCCTGAGGAAATTCTACCACCTATCAATCCAGATCCAATTCCTGAACCACTAAAAAGGAATCTTGATTCTGACTTCTATTGTATCGTTTATAACGATGATTTACTGATGACATTTCAAGGAGTCTGCAACTCGGGAAGACCATGGAATGGGAACGTTTATGTCTACAATGGTGATGGAATACTGATTCAAAAGCAGATTTGGAAAGATGGATTTTTCTTTGCTAACACGAGGCTATAATTAGGTT
>JABSPC010000063.1 GCA_013215515.1 Crocinitomicaceae bacterium | reverse complement strand
GTGGCGGTGGCGGTGGCTCTTTTAATGGAGGTACGACTCAGATAAATATCGCAGGAGTAAATACAGGAAACGGTCAAATAGTAATTAATTATTTACTAGCTGGAGGATTAACCATTACTCAAACTGACCTTACAGGTTTATCTTCAGGATCTACATTCCCAGTTGGAACAACAACTTTAGAATACACAGCAACAGATGATGCTGGTAATACGGACGTATGTACATTCACTGTAACAGTTAATGATACTGAAGTTCCAACAATAACATGTCCAGCAGACATAACAGTAAGTAATGACGCTGGAGTTTGTGAGGCAACAGGAGTTGCAATTGGAACAGCAACAGGAACTGATAATTGTTCGGTTGCTTCAATTACAAATAATGCACCTGGAGTTTACCCAGTAGGTAATACAACAGTAACATGGACGGTAGTTGATGGATCTGGTAACACAGTAACTTGTACTCAAGTAGTAACAGTTACAGATGATGAGAATCCATTCATAGCATGTCCAGCTGACGTAACAGTAACTGCAAATGCAGGAGTTTGTGAAGCAACAGGAGTTGTTTTAGGAACACCAGTAACAACGGATAATTGTTCAATAGCTTCTGTAACGAATGATGCACCAGCAACATTCCCATTAGGAATTACAACAGTAACATGGACAGTAGTTGATGGATCTGGAAACACAGTAACGTGTACACAAGATGTGACAGTGACTGATGATGAACTTCCAACGATCACATGTCCAGCTGATGTTATTGTAAATAATGATCCAGGATTGTGTGATGCAACTGGAGTTGCATTGGGAACACCAGTAACGGCTGATAACTGTTCAATAGCTTCTGTGACGAATGATGCACCAGCGACATTCCTATTAGGAACTACGACAGTAACATGGACGGTAGTTGATGGTTCTGGTAACACTGTGACTTGTACGCAAGATGTGGTTGTAACAGATATTGAATTACCAACGATTACGTGTCAAGCGGATACAACATTCGATAACCTTCCTGGTTATTGTGGACTTACGGTTAACTATCCGCTTCCAGCGTTTGGTGATAACTGTGGTGTAGCTAGCTTGACTCAAACTGATGGAAGTGGGTATGTATCTGGTGACTTGTTCCCAGTAGGGATTACCTACCAAGAGTTTACCGTAGTCGATAACAGTGGAAACACAGTTACTTGTGGATTCAACATAACAGTAATTGATTCTGAATTACCTGTTCTTGTTAATTGTCCAACGGATATGGTATTGTACACTACTGAAGCGAGTCAATGTTCGGTTCAAGCACTATGGCAAGACCCTGCTGCTAGTGATAACTGCCCAGGTGTTATATTGAATCAAACACACTCTTCTGGTGAGTACTTCGCATTCGGAATAACTACAGTAACGTATGATGCAGTTGATAACGTTGGAAATACAGTTTCATGTTCATTCACGGTAGAGGTAATCGATACTGTTAATCCAATAGTAACTGTTGAAGATCAAGTAACACTGTTAGTGGATGTTTCACCAACTGATGATTTAGAATACCAATGGGTAGATTGTGATAATGGGTATGCACCAATTGCTGGAGCTAACTCTCAATTATTCGCGCCAACTCAAAATGGTAACTATGCAGTGATCACAACAATTAATGGTTGTTCAGATACTTCAAATTGTGAAGTGATAGGCGTTATTGGAATTGATGAATTAGTAATAGGAAATCTCATTCTATGTCCAAATCCAACGAATGGAATGTTGAACATTGGCTTCGAAGGAGAGATTAAATCAATCGTAGTAGTTGATATGTTAGGAAGAGTGATCTCATTGCCAATCTCAGTTACTGAGAAAATGGTAGACGGATCAAACTTGTCAACAGGTAAGTACATGATTAGAATTATAACTGAAAACAATCAGATTCTTGTAGAAGAGTTTGTGGTTCATAAGTAGAAAAAGCGTAAGCTTTTGATGGGAAGCAATAGCTGACCTTCATAGATTTGAAAAGAGCCTTTTGATTCGTCAAAAGGCTCTTTTTTGTTTTAGATTATGATTCTATATTGATCAACTTATTTTTTGATTATCCAAATTGGTTCAGGTGCGCTTACATATTCGAGTTGATAATTAGAGCCTTTTATTGATGATAAAGCACCAACACAATATGGATTGGTAATTATTGATTCTGTAGGATGTAAAAACACATCTGCGTAAATTTTAATTTCGGTTTGTATACAAATGTCAGGCGTTTCATTATAAATCTTGGGTACTTCAATTGGTGTTGACTGAAATTCAAAATCTTTAGCCTCAATATTTTTGTCAATAGAAAACAATTCTAATTTCCCACTTGTAGGCATGTTTGAAATTCGTTTCTCATCATCCAATACTGCGGCGGTAAGAAGCTCTGCAAAAAGCACGTGTTCATGGTACAATGTTATTTTCTCAGGAATTAACATTCCATTTTCACTGATTTGGTGAGCAAGATTTTTCGTGATTGAAACTTGTGGTTCTTTCGTAAGCGCTTTGTCCATGGTTTCAGTAATTAAAACGTCAATCGGTTTCCCATGCATATACTTCGTTGCATCGCGAACTAGAAAGCCTTGGAAGAAGTCTAAATAGCCCAATTTGGCAGCTATCTTTTCTGCATTATCTATAGATTCTTGGTGAATGTCCAGAAGGGTTATATTCAATTCTTCCGAAGAAAAAAATGGAAGTAGTGGAATTATTAATGTCGCCAATGGTCCACTTCCGGCATATAGAATCTCTATACGATTTCCATTAGCGTTTTTCTTTGCATCATTTAATGCTATATAAATCCCCTTTATTTAAAAAGTCGTATCTTATATATCACGGTCGGGCGCTTGGAATTGCGTAATGTTAAAGACTCCGAACATGAGTAAATACCAAGGTTGAATGAATAAATACTTGCTCATATTATTTGTGGTAAGTTCAACGTATTGTCAAAGCCAATACCGAGAACAAGAAAGCAGTATTGTCGAATACAAAGCTCAAACCATTAGTCGCACTAACAAGTT
>JABSPC010000629.1 GCA_013215515.1 Crocinitomicaceae bacterium | reverse complement strand
GATCGAACAGGCATTCTTTTTATATCTTCAGAAGTCATCTGGTATGCACTACAACAACCACTTTTGTTAATTAAGGGAACGCGATATGCTGTAATCATTACCGCCTGAATATTTTGATAGGAACTTCTAACTCCCGTCCCTCCAATAACTCTTGAAGTAAGTTGAGGGCTTGGTAAATTTGACTCCGTCAACGCGCCATTTTGACTAATATCAAATTGACGCGCATTGGAATTGGACACTTTCATGTTAACATCTATTCGAACGGGCAATTGATACACTTGGTTCTCTTGGATGAAAGCCATTTTACTTCCCAGGTCTTTACCGTCTTGTGTAAAATACAAGTGCACGAACCCCAAAGGCAAGTTCGAAAACTTTTTTAATCCTGTACTGTCAATGCAATCTGCTTGTAATAATGATGAATCTTTCTTTAGTTCAACGCAAATACTAATGGGCTCATTGCTGACTAAATCGAAACTATTTACGACTACACTTCCGGTTTGTGAAAAGCTACTAAAACTTGAAAAACCAGCTAAAAGGAAAATTAAACATCTCATATCGTCTTTTATTATGGGATGCGAGGAAGTTGGTTATTTCATAAATGGTTAATGATCGTGGATGACAGATATTAGAGTTTAGACGATATGTTTATCCCTTAATCGCCTTGATTCCTGGAAGTTCTTTCCCTTCAAGATATTCGAGCATCGCCCCTCCTCCTGTGGAGACATGGCTTACTTGCTCAGCAAGGTTGAACTTATTAATTGCTGCAACAGAGTCACCTCCTCCGATTAAAGAAAAAGCACCTTTTGACGTGGCTTCTACAATGGACAATGCAACCGCTTTGGTACCTGCTTGGAAGCTTTCCATTTCAAAAACTCCCATTGGGCCATTCCATAAAATGACTTTTGATTTTTCAATTATTTCAGCGCAATCCAAGGATGTTTTATGACCTGTATCAAGTCCCATCCATCCGTCTGGAATTTCATTGATGTCTACTTCTTGTTGATTTGCTTCGTTGTCAAATTTATCCGCGATTATCGTATCTGTTGGAATGTATAGATTCACTCCTTTCGAAGCCGCTTCTTCCATTATCTTCTTAGCCATCTCGAGAAAATCATCTTCGACTAGTGAATTTCCTACCTTTCCTCCTTTTGCTTTAACAAAAGTATACGCCATTCCACCGCCTACAATTAGGTTGTCCACCTTGTCCAATAGGCGTTCAATAATTGTGATTTTAGAAGATACTTTCGCTCCTCCAACAATTGCGGTAACTGGCTTTTCAGTACTATTCAATACCATGTCAACACTTTTGATCTCACGTTCTATCAAGAACCCAAACATTTTATCATTCGGGAAAAATTTAGCGACTACTGTTGTACTTGCATGCGCCCGATGCGCTGTTCCGAAAGCATCATTTACAAAGACGTCACCATGAGCTGCAAGCTGTTCTGCAAAACTCTCTGTACCTGTTGTTTCATGTTTATAATAGCGTACATTTTCGAGCATCAATACTTCGCCTTTCTTCAGGTTAGCGCTCATTGCTGTTGCACTACTTCCAATACAATTGTCGACAAATTTCACCTCAGTTCCTAAAACTTTAGATGTATGAGCGACAATGTTTTTTAAAGAAAACTTAGGGTCACTTGCGTCTTTTGGTCTCCCGAGGTGGGACATAATTACAACCGACCCTCCATTATTTAAAATATGTTTAATGGTTGGGATTGCTGCCTGAATTCTAGTGTCATCAGTAATTTCCAATGTTTCTTTGTCCAATGGAACGTTAAAGTCAACTCTGATTAAAGCACGTTTTCCTGTAAAATCGTACGAATTAATGTCTTGCATGCTATTGGTTTTGATGCGGCAAAGATACAATTTCCTTGACATTATAATCGACGATAACATTCATTTGATGATGATTTCAAAGTGAGCTAAAGTTTGAAGTTATGAAGTGCTTAAAGTGGGATGTACGAGGTGTCCCTAAATCGAGAACCCTATAACTTTAGACACTTTATAAACTTTAGCTCACTCAAGGCACTTTAACACTAACCTGTCTCTTAACCGTAAAATGTATATCTTAATGCTATGTCAATCAATTCAATCTTTTTAGCAATCGCCTTTATTGCATCAAGTGCAATGGCACATTCACAAAACGATACTGTTTGCTTCAATGCCAATTGGGAAAAAACGGGGATGGGAGGATACGCCTTTTATCGCGTTATTAGCATCGGCGATAACAAAGCGAATATCACAGACTTCTATGGCAATGGAGATAAACAAATGACCGGTTCGATTGTTTATACCAAAGAGGCTCTTGAAACTGCCGAAAGCGTTCAAGATGTTAGTTCATACTCGATTGGGGGAGTTCAATTATTACAATCAAAATGGATCGGTTTATCTTTCTATAAATTACGATCCAGATTATGAGTCTCTTTTGGACTCGACCGAAATAGCGAGTGTTAGCGTTGACTCTTTAACGCTCGAAAAAACCTTCTATACGAATGGTGCGGTAAATGAAGAAAGTCTATTTACGAGTAATGGCTCTCCTCATGGTACAAAAGCAAAGTACACCAAAAAAGGAAACATCGTCTATTCGATACAGTTCAACAATGGTGTGAATAATGGGACCTCGGTTTTCTATTTTCCAAACGGAAATGTCATGAGCTCTACGGAGTTTAAAGACGGCCTCAAGCATGGCGAAAATATCACGTACGATTCAAAGGGTAAGGTCAAGTCTGTTAAAGTGTATAAAAAACGGTGAGCTTGTCGAGTAATCTTGTCTTTTGGGGTATTAGAACGGCTGCGCCTTTTGGATATTAGAATTTAGACATTCCTCCTTCTCGATTCTAATCTCTAAAAGCGAAGCGGTCCAACCTAGCCTTATTTTGTTCGCAGGTTAAACAAGTTAATCGTCATTCCAAGTTGGACATAAGGGTAGAAGTCCAGGTTTATTTCGATCCGAAACATCTTTCGCTAAACCACAATGGATGTATATTTGAGGGATGTATCTTCTAATTCTCATATTCATGTAGGAAAACCCCAAATGAAGGTTAGTCTCTAGGAACGACATATAATTTTCGTTATAGCCTATTCGAAGTTCTGTTCCTATATAGAGTCTACCCATATTGATAAAGTTAAACGGAGTCGCCGAAGGTCTTTTTCAAGAATTACTAGGGCTTAATGAAGCAATTGGAAAGGTTAAAAAATGAAAATCATATTTAGCAGTCCCGTAAAACCCTCCATGCGTATTAATCCCTCCTTGAAGATAGATGTTGGATCTATAATTATGCGCTGATAATACTGCAACAACATACCCTGAAGTTGTATCATTGTGATGAAAAATTCCGCCCTCAATATTAACTTGAAATTCAGCGCCCCAACCAGAGTAATGTCTACAATGAAATTCTCTTCTTCCACCAGCCCGTTTATTTTCACAACGGATAGTCTGAACTGCTGTTTTTAAATAGGTAATCAATCCGCTAGAAGCATTGACCTTTGTGAAATAATAATTCCTTCTCCTTTTCCCTCGTTTCGTTGTCCATATAACGCTGCCTCCGGTGGCCCTCTTCGATGGGTTTGTTGTTGCGAAATATGTTTCTTCTAAATCTACATACTCTCGAGGAACGCGAATTTTAATTTGATTTCTTCCAAAGAATATAGCCTTGGCTTGCATGTTGTCCATCAAAAAGTAATCTGGATAATAATACGTTACTTTTCTAAAAACCGTGTCTTCCGTAAATACACTTTCTATACATCCATCACACGGAGCGCCTGCCAGCGTGAACATTTTATACTTATCAAAGCCTGTTCCCTTAATTGTTGTCACAAGTCTTGTCTTTTTCCACCAAAAATTTCCCTTTTCTTGGTCTTCCATTTTATCTTCTTTATGGTCACATCGCCCTTTAAGTTTTTGCTCACTATTCCAAACCAGCCTTTAACATTCGGATCAAATGATGCGAATCAGTAAATTCCAAAAAGGGATACTCGACTTTGCTTAGAAAAAGACCATTTGAATGAGCGGGAAGCTTCTCTTTTAATTCTTTTTCCTGATTTAAAATTTTCGCAAATTCCTCCAAAGTCATTTCTCCACTTCCGACTTCCAACAAGAAGAAAACGCAAATTCGAACCATTCCTCGGAGAAAGCGATTGGCCGTAATGGTGAACCGCAATCGGCCCTGTTCCTCATTGATGAACACTTCACAGTTGCTAACTTGACACAAAGTACTAGGATACGAATTGGGTTGCTTGCAGAGCGCTTTAAAGTCCTTGTTTTCAAGGATAAGAGTCGTTGCTTTTTGCATCAGATCAAAGTCTAGTTTCAAATCCTCATAAAATGAACTGTAGCGAATCAGTGCTGGGTCTTTGTTCCAATGAATGAAGTAGTCGTAAGTACGCGCCACAGCATCGTGCCGAACATGTTGATTCTCCTTCACCTCGATGACTTCGAAAACTGCGATACCTTCAGATAAGCTTTTGTTGAGGCGAAATTTCAAATCGAATTGAGGAGCTTCATCAAGATCAATCTGAATGATGTATTGGCTTGCGTGAACACCAGCATCGGTGCGCCCGCAACCATAAGCGCTAATTTCTTTTTTAAAAAATCGAGAAAGGGTTTGCTCTACAACTTCTTGAACCGTGTTTGGCGTTTCCTTTTGCCTCTGCCAACCGCTGTATTCACTTCCGTCGAACCCTAAGTGTATGAAATACCGCATCTTTATTTTTCGAATAATTCTATTGGTTTAATCAATATGCTCCTGAATTTTAGGTTCGTCTGTTTTAATCCTTTTTCTTATTGTTTCGAAGGTACAAAAAACGATTTGCTTTCGCTATGTGCCTTCGCCGTAGCTTCAGCAAAGGCGAAAGCACATGGCGAAGGAATCAGCAGGAGCTTCGCTTTGTAAGGAAGGCGGTCGTAGTTGAGATGTTTCATCCACCCATTTATTCGCTCAAAATCAAACTTGATTTCGTTTTACCTTCTAACATTACCCACTGAAGAAGCGATTTCATTTGATATGTATATGAAGGCACGCTTTGGGCTTTGCTACAGGATTAAAACAGTTAATGCAAAAGACTATTCTGTGGTGTTTATGATAAACATTAGCGAAAGGAAAAGATTAATAATTACTTTAGTGTAAATGAAACTTTAGATTATTGAGAAAGATCCTTTTCGTCTTATTGTTATTGCCTGCTATTGGTTTCAGCCAGCCGAAAATTGATTCGTTGAAAAACGTATGGCAAGATAATACGCGTAAAAGTACTACTCGATTAAAGGCATTAGATGAATTTATTTGGAAGGGGTATCTTTTTTCTCAACCCGATAGCGCGTTTTATTTCGCTCAGCTTCAGTACAATATGGCCAAAGAGAGTGCTGATAAAAAGGAGATGGCGAATGCCTTAAATATTCAGGGAATTTCAATAGCTGTTCGAGGTGATCATCAAAAAGCGATAAGCTATTACGAGAGGAGTTATGCCCTTCATGATATGATCGGCAGCGAAGAAGGAAAGGCAGGAGCATTGAATAATATTGCGGGGGCATTTTCGAAACAAGGTGATTTGTCGAATGCAATTAACTATCAGCAGAAAGCATATAAACTATATAATGACGTTGGAGATTTAATGGGAAGCGCTAAATGCCTCTCAAACATTGGTCTTTTATATAAAACTCAAAATGACATTGAGAAAGCGATTGAATACTTTCAGCGATCTCTAAAGAGATTTAAGGCTGCAGGAGATAAGAAAGAACAGGGAGGTGTTTATCATAACTTAGGCAACATTTACAAGGATCAAGGACAACTGGAAGAGGCACTTAACAACTATTCGATCTCTTTGAAATTAAATCAAGAATTGGGTAACGAGTTGACTATCTCAACTAACATTGCCAGTATCGGCCTTGTTCATTTCAAAAAGGAAGAATATCGCATTGCGTTAAGCAAGTATTTTCAGGCATTGAAAATTGCGAATAAAGTTGGTTTAAAAGGAAGCATTGCAAGCTCTCAGAATTATATTGGGCAAGCCTATATGAAGTTACAAATGTATGATAGCTCCTTGTACTTCTGCTCCAATGCACTTTCAATAGCTCAAAAAATAAATGATTCGAGACTAATATCAGAATCTTCAAAAGTCTTATATGAATCCTACAAGTTGATCGGTAATACCGCATCTGCCTTGCAAATGTTTGAATTGCACTCAGTGACCAAAGATAGTTTGCTTAGTGATGAAAATCATGATGCGATAATTCGTCATGAGTTCCAAGCCGAGTTTGATAAGAACAAGGCGGATCTGGAATTAAAAATTGAACAAGACAAAGTAAAAAACGAAAAGGAAAAAGGAGATTTAGAACTAAAATCAGAACGCGAACGGTCTATCTACATTATGGTTTTCATCGTACTCATACTCGGTCTTTTAATATATATGAGGGCCAGATATATTCGTAATTCCACTGAGAAAACATCACTGCTAAGACAGATTGAACTCTTGAAAGAAAAAGGGGCAATGCGAACATTGATTACTGAACAGGACAAGGAGGAATTGGTTTTGGACAAAGAAAAAATTGAAGCGGTTCTTGAAAGTAATCTCAATCCAACTGATTGGAAAATTTTGAATGCTATTTTCAACAATCCTGTTATTACAAAAAAGGCAATCGCAGAGGAAGTTTCTTTAAGTGTTGAAGGTGTCACTTCTGCCCTCAGAAGAATGTATGTAAAGTTCGATTTAAAGAAGTCGAACAACCAAAAATTAGCCTTGTTAATGGAGGCAACTAAAATTTCTTCTGAGCCATCTAAAGCTCAATAACGTCCGTTTTAACGTGGTTTAGAGTATGTTTCACCCCTATCGGGTCAAGGCTCCCCCGTATGAGGTCAATACTCTTTGAGGTATGGCATAACTTTGTTCAAGATTATTGAAATAAAGATAATGCCATGAGAAACTTTCTAATTACAACCCTGATAAGCGCTTTTGTGCTAACGACAAATGCCCAAACAAATGAAGTTGTAGAAATTCAAAAAGTTGTAAGTGACATAAGGATCCTTGACGGAGAATTTGGATATGATGTTTCTATGGATGGCGATTATGCCGTTGTAGGAGAACGTTTATGTGATGATGACGGATTAGGGAACCCCCTATATCGTGCAGGAGCTGCTCATGTTTTCAAATTTGACGGTACAGTTTGGAATCACATACAAAGGCTTTACGCCTCAGATCGGGACGCGAACACTTGGTTTGGATGTGAAGTATCAATAAAAGGCGATTGGATACTCGTTACAACAACAGCTGAACAAAAAGATGAAAATGGAGCGAATCCTTTAGTCGGTTGCGGTGCTGCATACATGTTTAAAAACAATGGAAGTGATGTTTTTATTGAGCAACAAAAACTTACTGCATCGGTTAGATTTTCAGGTGATAAGTTTGGTTACCACGCTGATCTAGCAGATGGCT
>JABSPC010000628.1 GCA_013215515.1 Crocinitomicaceae bacterium | reverse complement strand
TGATCCATTGGGCGGAACTCCAGGGGCGCAGAATTCTACTTATGACATCACCCCTGACACAGATGATCCGGGGTTTGATCAGCTAATAGCACTTGCTCCGAACTTTCTAGAAGTTTACTTCGATGAAGGAATGGATTCAACGTCTTTGGCAAATTCGCTGGTTGCAGTTACTCCGATTTTAACCATTCAAAACAAATACGTTCTTGGATCACATCCAACGATGATGACTTTGGAGTTCATAGAAAATTTTCAAGCTTCTCAGACCTATTCGATTATTATCCAAAACGCAGCAGATTGTTGGCTAAACGCTGCTGATTTGATTGGCCAATTTGCTCTTGCGGAAGATGGTGTTGAAGGCGATATAGCAATTAATGAAATTCTTTTTAATCCGATTACTGGAGGAACGGATTGGGTTGAGGTCTACAATACCTCTGACAAGCTGATTGATTTATTTCAATGGGAACTGGCTAATTATGACAACGATACGGTTTCAAATAATAAGATAATTACAGATCACTTTTTACTCTACCCAGATAGTTACGCTGTAATCTCCGAAGATTCAACTCAGATCATTCAACAGTTTTCTTCGGCGGTTCTTGGAACTTTTGTTCAATCCGACTTGCCAACTTATAGCAATGATGCAGGAACGATTTACTTGATTTCAAACAATACATTGATAGATCAAGTATCATACGATGCAGACTGGCATTTTGCCCTGCTCGATGACGACGACGGGAAATCATTGGAAAGACTAGACCCCTTAGTTGATCCAAACAGCTCTAGCAATTGGCATACAGCAGCAGAAGCGCTTGATTTTGGAACTCCAGGTCGGGTTAATTCACAATTCCGTCCTGAGCTCATTTCAGGAGAATTCACGTATTCAAGTGAATCAATATCACCGGATAATGACGGTTTTGAAGATGTACTTCAAATCAATTATCAAATGGTTGAGCCGGGTATGGTAGGAACGTTTACCGTCTATGATGATCGAGGTCGTTTAATTGTTCGAGTGCTGTCATCCGAATTGCTTTCTATTGAAGGATCATTTGTTTGGCAAGGTGTAACCGATGATGGAAACAAAGCATCTATCGGCACGTATGTTGGCGTATTTGAAGCTTATGCTATAGATGGAGGTGCTGCATTCATTAAACGAAAAGCCTTTGTTGTAGCTGGTCAATTGTAGAATAAAGAATTCCATTAAATTCGCGGAAAATCTAAAATCGTATTCGATGAAAAGCACATTAAAATTTATGTTCGGAATTTTTGCTCTAATTGCATTATCAAGTTGTGGACCGAGTGACTTGGAAAATGGAGCAGTCGCACACGGCGAAAAATTGGGGGCTAAGAAATGTGAATGCGCTTCTGCAACAGGTGCTGAAGCATTAAAATGTGATAAAGAATTGATTTCAATGAATGAAAATTATATGGAATTTTTAATATCAGCTAAAAAATCGGGAGAAGACACAAAGGTTTTGGACAAAATGACACAAGATGCAATTGAAAAAGCCGCAGCAGGATGTAAATGAACAAGTTTTTAGAGATATGAGGCCGTTTCAATTGAATTGAAACGGCTTTTTTAGTGCTACAATATCGAGTGCTTTTTAAGAAGATAGTTTTATTATTCGTATGCGAACACATTAAATAATTAGATTTTGCGGATATTGTGTGAAATAATGTCGATTTTATTAACGTTGTGTACTTACTCAAACAAATCAGAATATGAAAAATCTCCTCCTCGTTTTCGCCATTTATATTGCCTCTCATGTTTCATTTAGTCAACAATACAACACCGCTATTGGTATCAAAGGC
>JABSPC010000627.1 GCA_013215515.1 Crocinitomicaceae bacterium | reverse complement strand
GACTGGATTTCTCCAACTTCTCTTCCTTTGAAATAAACATCTCCATCGGATTGAATTTCTCCAATTTCACTTCCTTTATGGTAGATGTCTCCGTCAGATTGAATTTCACCTATTTCTCTTCCGTGTAAATAAATATCTCCGTCAGATTGAATTTCTCCAACCTCTGTTCCATTCACATAAACATCACCATCCGATTGAATTTCTCCAATTTTTGAGCCTTTGTAATAAATGTCTTGGGCTGATGCATTGGAAATAGCGAATGCTATTAATAGTGTGCTTAGAATGAATTTCATAATTGTAATAATTTTAATTGACGACTTACGCGTGGACCGTTAAATTACAAAATCCTTTTTTCTCGATTGAAAAAGTTTTAGTCGTTCTTTGGTTGTCACTTGAAACCTCGATCAAATAATTTCCGCTTTCTAATTCGCTTACATCCACGATTTGACTTTCGCCAGTAAGAGTATTGTTTGTACTTATTAATCTACCTAACATATCACGAATAGTGATGGTATATCCACTCTTGTCATTCCAAGTAACCGTTAGATTATCACTGGTGGGGTTTGGGTAGATTGAAAGTGAAGAATCCATTTCTTCTATTTCATCAATATCAAGAATGATGGCCGCGCCCCAAACCTCATAGACGTATTCAGGATGATCTATATATGGATTTCTATTGTTCTGAAATTGGTAATGGATAATATCATTTCTGTTTCGTTCCCAGTCATCAACAGGATCTTCCAAGTGCCACTGATACAAATCCGAGAATTTTGCATGAATCGGTGCATTTGTAAAATCGTCAGAAGGAATGGAATCAATAACTTCTAAATCTGGTTCTCCATTTGTTCCTTCATAACGCGTTGCCATATAGAAAATCATCCGAGCCACATCTCCCTTTACCTGATCGTTAGGTTTCCATACCCATGAGCTGAAACTCATATAGCTCCCTGTTGTTCCATCTCCGTCAATATATTCAGTTGAACATTCAGCAAACCAACGATTACCTCGAGCTGCGTTCACAGTGATGTCGCACGGGCGAAGAGCATGCACATCTGTTCCTGGTCCAGAAGCTGTTCCAAAGTCTCCGCGAGATTTTGCCCATACATGCTCTCGATTCCATCCAGTTCCACCATTAAATTCCTGATTCGCATCAACAGACCATCCGGAATAAAGGAGAAGCACGTTGTTCGGATTTGAGGTGTCCTTATCTGTTTCTTTCAAAATGTCCCATACATCTGTTCCTGAGCTAGTATAAGGGAATTCCGTATGATTATCTATAATGAGATGAAGTTTGTCTTTCAATAAATCACCCGTAAAACCTAATGCAGAATCATAATATCCAGTTGGGATTTGAGAATAGGAATTAGCGCCAATAAAAACGAGTAATGCTGCTAAAAGAATTTTCATACGCCAAAGATATGCCATTCAATTGAATAAAATTTACAATTGAATTTAAGTCTGAACTTGATGACGCTAATCGAATTCAAAATCGAATATTTCAAGTTTAATTTCACCTTTAACTTGTACGTGATCAACATTCCAAACGAACACCGTTAATAGCTCAGCTTTGGGATAATCGTTCATAACGATTCCGAAATCAAACTCGATACTTCCATCGTTATTGAGTATTGTATACTTATTCAGAAGAATATTTTGCGTATAAAACCGTACTGTACTTTCTGCATTTGAGGCTGTAAAAACGAGCATTGTCTTTTGTGAGACGTCCATATTTTCTAGTGTCCCTGAACATCTTAAGTAATGAGGGTTTTTCAAGCTATCCTTGTAAATTCGATTGAACTCATGATCATTATCGAAATGCTCTTCGACTTCATCTTTCTTTACTCTTTTAAGAAAGTGATTGCGTTTAAACAATACATAATTAGAATACTTATCGGTATAGATGGGATGGTAAAGATTCAATATGCCAGGTCTATGCCGCTCTTTAGCGATAATATAGTCAAGAAGTGTATCTGCCTTTGTGTTGGCCATTTGCAATGATCGAAACGGAAGTTTTTTTGACCGTATCATTTCTCTTGCCATTGGAGAATCCATACTGCTACCTACGCTCGCTGGGTTGCCACTAATCTTTTCAGGAATTGATGTCAATAATTGCTGTCCAAAGTGTTCGTAGCGGAATATAATTGAAGTCTCAAATCCGAATTGCTTGATAAAGAACGCGATTGTAATTAGAATAATTGGATAGGCTCCCCATTTGTTTTTCCAGTAGTCAATTGCGAAGAAAAGCCCTCCAAAGAATAAAACGACGAGATATAGAGCTGCACGATCTTGAGGGAAGTTTATTCCAAGTAAAATATTTTGAGCGAATATATTCAGGATACCCACAGCAAGGAAAATCGGAAAAATAAATTTTGGTTTGAATAGATTCTTCTGCCGCCAAGCAAGTATAAATAACGAGATGAGGATGAATAATGTCAATGCGATTAAGGCCAAATCTAACCAGAAACTTGTTCTTCCCCATAAGTGTGGTGTTATGGTATGAATGGTTGTCTCAATGAACCCTTTTGTACTTCCTAAATATAATTTTCCAAGGGAGCTCAATTCGAAGGAGTACTCAATGAGGTAGGCTACCGGGGCCAAGCTAATTAGAGTCGCAATTAACCAACGTTTTGAAGTGTTCCTCACAATGAATATGGAGAAATAGAATATGGCGAACAGAAATATTGGAATTAGTGTAAGATTGGAGAAAATGGCAACTATCCAAGCGAGCAAAGCTACTATTAAATATTTTTTCTTCACATGTTTCACATACATAAATGTCTGTTGAAGAGCTAAGGCCAGAAAAGCCATTGAGATGCCGTAACCCCGAGCGAGAGCGAAATATTCAATTACAAATGCTGTTCCTATTAGGGTGATTAGTAGGCCGTAAAAATTAATTTTCTTATTAAAAAAATGACGTAGCCCATATATCGACCAAAAGTAAACTGGAAAGGCAAGAAGGTTCGGTAGTCTAACAATCCAAAGATCGTCGGAGTTAAAAAGTCGAATAAAGAGTCCGCCAAGAAAAGTATTGATAAAATGATTATTAGCGTCAATCAATCCCTCTCGTGGTATATAATTCCAAGGAATCATATAATTCCACTTGGTGAGAATTTCATCATAAGTGAAGAATACGGAATTTGCACGGATAATTAAATATATCCACAAAAAGATGAAGAGTGCCCAAACAAGAATAAGTTCGAGCCTTAATTTACTACCTAATAGAGATTTCATTTAGTACTGAACAGTTTTGTATTTCCTGATTTATTTTGGTGTAAAAAGCAAGGAAATAAATCTAGTCAAAATTTATCGCACAAAAAAAGCCTCATTTTTCAATGAAGCTTTTTTGAAGTGGGGAATACTGGATTCGAACCAGTGACCCTCTGCTTGTAAGGCAGATGCTCTAAACCAACTGAGCTAATCCCCCATTTTTTCTGATACGTTTATCAGATTCGGTGTGCAAATATAGCGGTGTTTTTTTTAATAGCAAGTCTTTTTTTGAAAAAAATTAAAAAAAGTCACTCAATAGAAAAAAGCTTCCTATGACAAGTATAGTGTCGTTTTTACCTGCATTCAACTTGGCTGCTTTTAGTGCTTTCTCCGCATTGGAATAATAAAGAGTTGATTTTAAGTTTATTCGCTCGAAAGCGGTTTCCAATTCTTCAATTTTTGCAGTGCGTGGATTGGAAAATTCAGTGACATAATAGCTCGCCTCAAGAGGTAATAATGGCAGAATTAATTGCAAATCTTTATCTGCGCTTGTACCATATATAATGTGTAAATCCCCTTTTCGGATTAATTTAATCGCCTCAAATGTGGCTTGAATTCCATCTGCATTGTGAGACACATCAAAAATAGTGAGTGGATTTTGATCGATAATTTGGAGTCGACCAGAATACCCCGT
>JABSPC010000626.1 GCA_013215515.1 Crocinitomicaceae bacterium | reverse complement strand
GGCATACAATTCCTGAAATTTCGCCATGGTATATGCTGCTCTGACTTGGTCATTATCCAGTGCTTTTTCAAAATATCTTCTGGCGTGTGCCATACAGCCCAACAAGTTAATTTCTCCCTGTGTATTTAAGTTTTGATAGGCCGCATACCCATCAGTTTGGATATAACCTGAGAAGGTCTGTAAGATTTCTTCGGCTGCTTTTCGTGCTCTAGAAGGGTGGTATTTAAAAAGCACCAACCTTTCTACAGGTGCTCGATACACCCATTGATACCCCGTATGAAGCGAACCTTTCTTGTGTGAGTCCTGAACGCCAATAGGCGATTCGTCTACTTGTAAGTAGGTACTTTTAAGTACTTGTTTTTCCAACACGTCATAAAGTGGAGAAAGTAAATCTGCGGTAGCATTAAACCATCCACCCATGGTAGAATCGCTAATGGTTACCTGTTGTCGTTTTAAGATCTGAATCTGCCGGTAAAAAGGAAGGTGGTCTATGAATTTAGACACCATCAAGTGCGCCAATAGTGATGCAGCTGCATTTGCTTTTGGGAGTGGAAGCGTAGGTAAGTCGGCTATGATAACACCTTGATGGTCTGCCATGGCGTATTTAGGACGAACAATCCTACGAACAATCCTACGAACAAATAACTTCCCTGGACTGTATTCCAAAATTTCTGTAACCTCTTCTCCTATTTTTTTACTACTAGATTCAATATGATCGGGTTCAATAATCTCTTCTACTCGTGGTAAATGAGCAGCAAGTAAAGCACGAACAGGTTTTTTCTTGTCTGTCTTTGATTTCTCTCTACTGTAAGCAATTTGCTCAAGTACTGTTTCTTCTGTTTGCATTGGCTGTTCAGTAAACAAACCTAACTGTTGCTCTGTCGAAGGAATAAACCGTTCACTTTTTGAACCAAAAATCATTCGTTTTAGCTCAACTAATTGCGCTTTGAGTACTGCTATTTCTTGTTGTGATTTCAACAGTTGTTCATACTCCTGTTTTGGAATAGAAACCATTGACTGTCCTGATTTTTGAGGGGAGTTAATCACACATTTAAAGTACTCAAAACAATCCTTTTTACCTCGTAAAAACAGCAGAAAGAATCAACTTTTATCTGTGTATAAAAACCGCTTTCTTCTCGTAATGTTTTTAATGGACAGTCCATCAATAATCATCACCATTTGGGTGTAATCTATGGTAATGCTTGCTCCTGATAAATCATAATCAGGCAGTTCAAATGTACCTTCTTCCAATCGCTTGTAGTACAAGGTATACCCACCAGCTCCCCAATGTAAGAGCTTGATTTTATCTCTGCGCTTATTGATGAATAGAAAAACATCTCCATGCAATGGATTACGCTCCAGAACATTATGAACCAGTCCACTTAGTCCATTAAAACTCTTGCGCATATCGGTGGGCTGACTATACAAATGAAACCGATTGGAACTCGATAGGGCGAACATTAGTACAAGTGGATTAAACGCTCTAAACCTTCTTGAGAAAAACCTGTAGGGCAGCAAACTTTTACGCCATTAGGAAAATGAATCTCTAGGCCAGCTGAAATAGGCGTAAGCATCCTCGAATTAGAAGGGCCAGACAAATTAACCGATAAGAATTTTTTGGCTTTTGACTTTGGAATAGGCTTATCTCCATTGAACTTTTTTGCCCAATACTGAAAGGTACTTCTGGCAAGCCCCTCTCGTTTACAAAACGCATATTGACTTAAGCCACTTTCTTGCCACAAAGCAATCGTAAACTCCATTTCTTCCGCTCGTGCCGGATTTTTATGTCTCATACAAACAAAACTAGAACCTAGACTTGTTCAAAACAAGACGTAGTTCACAGGAGGCTTACTCAGAGAGAGCCTTCTGATTCCCTTTTAATGCAAGTATATAGTCCCCTTGACGTTCAATAATATCTTCTGCTATTTCTTTTTGACAGCCCACAGCATCAATACTTATGATAGCACCTTTCATTTCCAGCATCTCCAGTATTTTTGGGATGGCGGTTATTTCGTTGCTCTTATCATCTACTTTAACCTGTCCGAGAACCAAGGAGTTCTGTTGTGCCCAAGCACTAACCACGTGTATAGCTGCCTTTTGTTTGAATCTATCATATGAACCTCTTATCCTCTTGCCGTCAATAGCGATGAGCTCTCCACAAGTAATGTTGCTGATCATGGACACCCAGCTTACAAAATGGTCACAGAAACTCTCCGTACATAAAGAGCTAAAAAGGTCTCCAAAAATATCATGCGATGGTGTTTTGCCTTTAGGAAGAGGCACAAATCGAGTTATCCAATCTCTCTTATACTTGGCGAACAAAGCAATATCTGTAAAAGTATCGTAACCTGACACTACGGCAGAAATAGTGATGAAGACTAAACTTTTTAATTCATACGTGATTAAATGTTGCTCTCGAGGATCTGGCAAACCATCGAATATCTTTAAAGAATCCATAAACTTGTTTCTTACAAGAGTATGGGTTACTAGTAAGCGCAAACAATCACAGACAAACGAGTTATGAGGAGCTATTTGTTAAATCTGTAAGCGATTGCCCTGGGTGAGGGGAATGTAACTGAACTATTAAATCTATTTTGGGCTCATCTCGAAAAATACACTGTACCAATGTTGAATTCTGCCAGTCTTGTTCATTTTCC
>JABSPC010000625.1 GCA_013215515.1 Crocinitomicaceae bacterium | reverse complement strand
GGTGATAACGTTGGTGATGTTGCAGGAATGGGGGCTGATTTATTCGGTTCTTATGTAGCAACAATGTTAGCTGCAATGGTATTGGGTAACTACTTGATCGGTCAAAATGCTGATGACGTATTTACTAAGTTTGATGGAATGGGACCAATCTTAATGCCTGTTCTAATTGCTGGTGTTGGGATCTTGTTCTCGATTATGGGATCTTGGGTTATTAAAATTAAAAGTAACGACGCCAAGGAAAAGCAAGTTCAAGGAGCTTTCAACCTAGGAAACTGGGGGTCTTTAGCTATAACTGCTGTTGCCTCATTCTTCATTATCAAATGGATGCTTCCTGAAACAATGAAGATGGATTTCTTTGGAGATTACCTCATGAAAGATGGGAAATATGTATTGGATACTACTGGAAATAAAATAGCACAAGGTGCAATACCAATTAAAAACATAATGGTATTCTACTCGGTATTAATCGGATTAGCTGTTGGCGGGTTGATTTCTATGCTAACGGAATATTACACAGCAATGGGTAAGAAACCTGTTAATAGCATCATTCAAAACTCTTCGACAGGTGCCGCAACAAACATTATCTCTGGTTTATCACTAGGTATGATGTCAACGGCTGCTCCAATCATCCTTTTCGCTGGTGCAATTTGGGGAGCTTATGCTTGTGCTGGATTCTACGGGGTAGCTATTGGAGCATCAGCAATGATGGCAACAACTGCTCTTCAATTAGCGATTGATGCTTTCGGACCGATTGCAGATAACGCTGGTGGAATTGCTGAAATGTCTGAGCTTGATCCTGAGGTTAGAGAAAGAACTGATATTCTAGATGCTGTTGGTAATACAACGGCAGCTGTTGGTAAAGGTTTTGCAATTGCTTCTGCTGCATTGACTGCATTGGCATTGTTTGCGGCCTTTGTAACATTCACCGGCATTGATGGAATTAACATCTTTAAAGCCAATGTTTTGGCTGCCTTATTTGTTGGAGCAATGATTCCAGTTGTATTCTCCGCGTTAGCGATGAGTGCAGTAGGTAAAGCTGCAATGGCAATGGTAAAAGAAGTTCGTCGTCAGTTCAAAGAGATTCCTGGAATTATGGAATATGAGGCTGAACCAGAATATGATAAGTGTGTTGATATCTCGACAAAAGCAGCGTTGAGAGAAATGATACTTCCTGGCGTTATTACTATTGTTTCTCCAATTATCATTGGATTCACAATGGGCGCAGAAGCACTTGGAGCTTATATGGCTGGTGTAACTGTTTCTGGTGTTCTTTGGGCAATCTTCCAAAACAACGCTGGTGGTGCATGGGACAACGCTAAGAAATCTTTCGAAGCAGGTGTTATAATTGATGGTGAAATGTCTTACAAAGGTTCTGAGGCACACAAAGCAGCAGTAACTGGAGATACCGTTGGTGATCCGTTCAAAGATACTTCAGGTCCTTCAATGAACATCTTAATTAAATTGACTTGTCTAATTGGATTGGTTATCGCTCCAATGTTGGTAGTTGGAGATTCTGGACATGGAGATAAAACTAGCCTAGCACAAACTGAATGTTGTTCTGCTAAGAAGAAAGAATGTGGATCTCAAAAATCTTGCGAAGGTGAAAAGAAAGCGTGTTGTTCAGCAGATGCTAAATCTTATCACAAAGATTCGAAGTGTGATTTCTCACAGTGCGCAGATATGAATTTAGAAGCATGTATGAAATTGTGTGATGATAAAGGTTGTACTGATGAAGAAAGAGAGATTTGCAAGTCAATGTATGACGAAGATGGAAAATTCAAAGGTCACGATCACAAGGGTAAAGAAGGTCAAGGTCACCATCATGGAGAAGGCCATTCTCACGATCATAATTCGTCTTACCAGTAGCTACAAAAGTTTCTACTCTTAATAATATTGAAAGCCCTAACGATAATCGTTAAGGCTTTTTCTTGATAGAAACATTTCTAACTTTATAGGACACTAGCGTATAACAAACTGAGTTTATAATGAAAGATCCAATCATCCAATTCGCTGAGAAAGAGGACTTAGAACAGGTAGTACACTTGTGTGAACTTCATGCACAATTCTAAAAATGCGAATATAATTCTACTGGTAAAAAGGAAAAGTTAAACGATCACTTGTTCTCTAAAAAACCAAGCCTATTCAGTTTGGTTGTTCAAAAAGAAGATGAAATCATTGGATACGCAACCTACATGAAACAATTCTCAACGTAGGATTCAAATCATTACATTTATATGGATTGTATATTCATGACCGAGAAAGCAAGAGGCTTTGGGACTGGCGAAAAGTTGATCGATGAGATCAAAGCAGAAGCTAGAAAACTAGAATGTGATCACATACAATGGCAAACTCCAGACTTTAACATACGAGCAATCAAATTTTATGATCGGATCGGAGCCACTTCTAAATCCAAAGAGCGCTACTTTTTAGATGCCTAAGGCAATAGTTAAAGAATAGGCCGCTAAAAAGCGGCACATTACTCAATCTTTACTAATACCAACACTACTACCATGACTAAACTCATCCTCATTTTTCTAACAACTTTGGCCTTTGCTTCATTTGGACAATCTGATGGAAAGAAAGCATATGACCTTGGAATGAAAGCCATTGAAGAAATGGAGTCTGAAAATACCAGTGGAGCAATAAAAATGCTTAAAAAGGCAAAAAAGCTTGATCCAGTTAACATCAATTACCCTTACGAGATTGCATTTGCTAATTATCTTGCACATGACCTTAAGGCCGCTATAAAAGTTCTAAACGGGCTTCTAGATCGATTAGATGTCAATCAAAAAATCTATCAAATACTTGGTAATTGTCTTGACATGAATAAGGAGCCAATCAAGGCAATAGAAATGTATGATGAGGGCTTAAGACTTTTTCCGAATTCTGGAATTCTCTATACCGAACGTGGAAATATGGAACTAATACGGGAAGAATATTCTGAAGCGCTTTTTTATTACGAAAAAGGTATTGAGGTACAACCTAGACATCCCTAGCAACTATTATAGAGCGGCAAAAATTTACTTGAACACAACTGAAGAAATGTGGGGTCAAGTTAATTTTTAGGGGGACTAAGCAAAAAGAGTGGCAATT
>JABSPC010000624.1 GCA_013215515.1 Crocinitomicaceae bacterium | reverse complement strand
CTTATTGAATAATAAATTTTTGACTTCCTATAGTTCTTCCGTTACTCCATCCGGTTAAGTAATATACACCTGCAGACAGTTCGCTTACGTTCAATGTTTTAGAATACTTTTCTGTAAGAACAACTTGCCCATACATATTTGATAGAACCAACTCATCAACAGGTGCAGATGAATTTACATGAACAACATCTTTCGCTGGATTTGGATAAATTGAAATTGCATTATCCATTTCTCCAACACCAAGTGTGTAGTATGGGTTGTACTCGTGCATGCTCGCCTTTTTTCCTGAAATACCTTTACCAGTACCAACATATGCCATATTATTAATAACCATTGCAACAGCTCCTTTTCGAGCGCTTCCACCGTAAGAAGCTCTTACATTCCAACTATTTGTTGCTTCATTGTATTCCCATAAATCTCCAAGGACTCCACCGTTCGTTCCCATACAAACGAATCCTCTCGAACCGATTGTAAAAGTGGTAGCATTCGCTCTTTCACTAGCTGGCAAGTCTGTCTTCTGAACCCATTGATTCGTAACTGGTTTGTATTCCCACCAATCTTTTCGATATAAATCTTGATCGGTACCAAGTCCGGCGTATCCTTTTCCATTTAGAGCGAAACTACTTAGTTGATACCTCACGCCCGCTGGGAAGTTGACTTTCTGAGTCCAAGTGTCCAATATTGAATTGTACTCCCAAGTTTGATTGGAATAGTAGTTTGGGTCCATTTTCCCTCCAACCAAATAGGCATTAACGCCAACGGTAAAAGCAGTTGTGAAATAGACGCCTATTCCTCCATATGCAGGGAAGGGTGCTTTTGCCGTCCAAGAATTCATTGCGGGATCGTACTCCCATAAATCGGAAAGTTTAGTTGCTCCTGCTTCTGTTGCGGTTACTGTATTGATTCCTGTTCCAACGTATCCTTTATCACCGATCGTGAAGGCAACTGCATTTCTTCTAACTGATCCAGGCATGCTTGCAACTTGGCTCCAAGCATCTAAAGAAGCATCGTACTTCCAAAGATCATTATGAACTACTTCAGCCGTATCTATACCAGTTCCAAAATAGCCATAATCACCGATGCTGAATGCGACAGCTCTATCACGTTTGAGCCCAGCGAAATCTAATTTCTTCGTCCAGGTATTTTGAATTTGCCCAAAGCTTGTTCCGACGATGCCTATAAATAATACGAGTACTAATTTTTTCATGCTATTAATTAAAGATGAATTTATTTGAGTGAACGATGGCTCCATCAGTTTTTACATGATAGATGTATGTTCCTACTTCATTGATTCCTTTGTCAAAGCGAATTTCTCCGTTTTGCGTTTCTTCTGTAAATACTTTTCTTCCAACGAGGTCGAATACGTCAATCGAAAACGAATTCAAATTGTTTGCTTTGAAATTGATGTGATCGTTTGATGGGTTCGGGAAAGTTGTAAACTCAGCAATTTCGAATTCGTCATCCAAAGATGCGTATGGATTGAATTCGTAGAAGTCATTGAAATTCGTTCCATTCGTTCCAATTCCAATAAAAGCGCGCTCTCCAATATTAAATCCACTAGCAAATCGTCTTGAAGTTCCAGGAAAGTCGCCTACATAATTCCAAACATTGAAATTGGGGGCATACTCCCATACTTCACTTGAAACATCCGAAAGTCCACCAACACCATACCCCGTAACAATGTAACCTTTTCCGTCATTTGTTAAGGCAACTGATGCCGCGAGAGCTAATCCTGGGAATGCAGCTCGAGGTGTCCAAGCATCAACGGATTGTTTGTATTCATAAAAAGACGTCCCGTTTTTCATATACCCTTTCCCGTTTAAAGTGAAAGCTGAATTCCATGCCCATGTTGAGAACGGTGCTGGGTTTTTAGTTGACCAAGTTTCAGAAACCGAATCAAATTCATAAACAATATTTCCTGAAACGTAATAGCCTTTATCTCCAATTGTAAAAGCCGCTCTGTTTCCAGGAGTGATTGGGCAATTAACTACCGGTGACCATAAGTTTAAACTTGGATCATACTTGTAGAGCATTTGATCTCCTAAAGTACCTCCCGCTAAATAACCAAAATCTCCTATTGTCATTGTTAATGGAGCATAATTTCCATTTCCATTATTTCCAATATAATCTGCTTTTTGCGTCCAAGAATTTGTGGCAGGATCATACTCCCACCAATCTGCCAATACAATATTTGGTCCAGCTCCATTGTAGTGACCCAGTCCCATATATCCTTTGTTTCCAATTGATAATGCTGTTCCTCTATGTCGACCATGAGAAGCAAAATCAGCTCTTTTTTTCCACCAAGCTGAAGCGTCAAATGACATCAGAGCGGCAATAAAAACGAGTAGGTAAATTCCTTTATTCATATTTTAGTGAACAATTACGTGACCATTTTTAACAATACGATCTTCATATTGAATTGAGTAGATATAGTTCCCAGGTTTAAATGAAGTAACGTCAATATTATTGAGGTTAGCTTTCAATGATTCCGAATAAACTACTTGTCCTGTCAGTGAAACCAAGGAAAGATTCATTTTTTCCATTGGAACCTCTTCTGCCCAATCAACATCAATAATTAAGATGTCAGTACTTGGGTTAGGGTATGCACTTACTGAGATATTATCAAGGTTTTTCTCCAATAGAGCAAGTGAATAATCAAATTTCCAGAAATCCTTAAAGTTCGTTCCGTTTGTTCCTAAACCAACATATGCAACTCCGTTCATTGTTGTAGCAGAAAGATATCTTCTTGCCGTTCCGTCGAAATCATCGATTCTAGTCCAAGTGTCTGTTGTAGGGTCCAATTCCCACATATCTTTATAGCTCGTTCCACTGGAAATACTAACTCCTGTTAGAACGTATCCTTTTCCACCGAGTTCAAAAGCTGAAGCTTCCATTCGAGTAATCAAACCTTCAAGAGGATCATCACCAACATCTTGAATTTGAGTCCAAGTATTTAAAGCCGGATTGTATTTATAGAATTCTGCTGTAGACCATCCGCCAGCTTCGCCTGTTCCTGCATAACCGTAACCTCCAATTGAGAATGCTACTGCTGACATACGCGCTCCACCAGGAAGTGACGCTATTTGAATCCAAGAGTTGTTAGATGGTGTGTATCTGTAGAAATCAGATGAAGAAGTTCCTGCACCAACATACCCATAGTCATTAATAGCAAATGCGACTGCTCCACGTCTTCCGATACCTGGGAAATCAGCAATTTGAGTCCACATGTTAGTAGCTGGATCGTATTTGTAAAAGTCTTGAACTAGAGCTGTGGATGGAATTCTTCCAGTTCCTACATATCCGATATTGTCAATTGAGAAGGCTGCCGAGTGGTAACAAAGACCTCCGCCATAATTTGCTTTTTGAGTCCATGCTGAAGTTGCTGGATCAAATTCCCACCAATCTTCAAAAAGAACATTTAATCCCGTTCCATTATAATGACCTAGTCCAGCATAAATTTTATTTCCTAAACCAAGCATTGTAGTTCGGTGTCTAGCAGTACCTCCAAAATCAGTTTGCTGAATCCAACCTGCTGCTGATGCTGAAGAAGCCGTGAAAACGATTAGTAATGTGTAAAATAATTTCATTATTCAATGATTAATTTTTTGTCGTAGACCTGCGTATCGCTTTGCAAACGAACAATATAGAGCCCTGAAGAAAGGAAAGATATTTCCACTTCTTCTTTTAAATCGATGTTTTGATTAAATACAACTTTTCCTTCTGTATTTAGAATAGTTACGTTGCCAGAATAATTACCTCCTAATTGGAAAGAAGTCTGTGACGGATTTGGGTAGATTGAAAATGAATCATTGACCAATTCATTGGTTCCTAAAATTCCTTCGCCAATGGTTAAAGTATAACTTCCCATTTCGCTTCCCCATCCTTCTACAATGACATAAAGCGAATCATAACCTGCAGTTGCTACGTTGAGTTCAGAAGATGTTACGCATGGTGCATAATCATCATTCATTGCCAGTACGGTTCCGAATTTATCTTGAACAGATAAATAAGTGTCAAATGACGAACCACATAGAGAAACGTTTAAGGAGTTAAGAGCTCCTGGAATTACTAAGTAATATACGTCAGGAGAATTATAAGCTGGATTCTAGTTGCTGTAGCAAAATGAGTTGTCATAAGCTTCAAAGAATGGAATTGAAGGCACTGGTCGCGGGTCAGATGCATCATCTCCGATATATCCGGTGCAATCGATACCGTTCTCAATTTCAATATAGAAATCGGTTACTGAGCCCCAAGTAAAGGCAACACAAGGATCAAGCGGTAAGGCTTGGCCTTCAGCTTGCATAACTCTCATTCTTGTTGGACCAGTCATGGCTCCCGCTGGAATATTAATAACATAATTAGCCGCTGCCATAGGTGGAGTTCCTGTCCAAGTTATAACTGCTTCGGAAGGTTCAAATAAATTGTTAGCATTAAAATCAATCCAAACTGTGGCAACATTATTGTAATTTCCACCGCATGTGCCAAATGCCAGAGTCATTATATAGGCCATTCCTGCATCAACAGTTGTCGATTGAGAAAAATATTCTTCGACACCAATAACACCCGGGCAACCTGTATAATTAAGCCCGCCTGAAGTACCAGTAAATATTAAAGATTCTAAGTTTGAATCGCCTGTTGATGATGGTCCACCCGTTATACAGTATTGAGAATGAGCCAATAAACTTATTGAAATTATAAGTGTAGTAAGTAGTGTTTTAATCATGCGCGTTTTTTGTCGTAGTTAACAATCCGTTAATATATAAAATTAAAATTATTCATATGATCTTTAGACGACGTTAATGCTGGTAAAGTTGGATGCCTAAAGGAAATAAATAATCGGTAGTTAATAACTTTTGAAAACCTAATAAAAAATGAACGGAAATTCCTTGCAAATTTGTAGACCACATATAAATTCATAACCATGCAAGTAGAACTTACTTTAGAAGACCAAATTCAAGATTTAAAAAGCCAATTAACCGGTGATATGTTTCAAGATATGGATCTTAAGGATAAGATTCACAATCTGGAAATGCAGGAAAAAGGTGTAAAACCAACGGATAGTCACTTTGACTGCGTAGGATGTGGGGCTTAGTTTAGACAGGAGGTTTAAACATTGGGCGATCGAAAGATTGCCCTTTTTTATGCTTGATAATTTTTAATAAGAGTAAACCCCACCAACTCTTCGGGCAATTCCATCTGGTCCTCGAACCACGGTGATTATACTAATTGCGCCTTCGCCTTTTAGCGTCTTGAGATGTGTTTTTGCTTCTTCAGAAAGTTCGCTACCGGTTCCTTCAAAAATATAATTTTGTGAATAGAGTTCCCATCGGATTATTTTCGATTCTAAATCTAGATGCATCTCAGGAGGGTACTTGGCAGAAATGTTGGTTGCATCAAGATTGCATTTTCGACCATTTCTGGTATCTCCAAAAAACAGTACGGGAAAAGGAATGTTTTTAACATTGAAGGAATACTTGGATATTACCTCTGTAGATGAATTTTTACATTTTACCGTAATGCCTATTGACCTTCCTCTCCCCGGAGTCAGTACATATGTGTATGGTGTTTCTCCTCTTTCAAATGATTTGCAATTAGAATATTCGACTTGATATTCATCAGCTGAAGGGTCAATATTAATGGTTATAGTATTCTCGATACCTCTATAAATAACTTGCCTGTCACTTGCAAAAACGGAATTTGATAGAAGTTCTCTTTTACTTTCATTATTGCTTAGGAAAAAAATCGGCTTGTTTGAGCCAGGGCCGCTTATTGTAAACGTTCCGTCGAGACGAAGATTGTTACCGTTTGGCGTCATAATGCAATCCATTCCAGGAGCTCCTTTCAGAGTTTTGATCTTTATTGTATCGGAAATAATTTCAAATGTACCATACGTGAATGAAATTGTATCACCATTTTCAACCTTCTCCATTTTGAAGGTTTTGTCAATGAGAAATACGAAGTATTCATCATTCGTAGCATCTCGCATATTGGTTTGACCAAACCTTCCACTTTCAGCTGTTGAATCAATATGCCACATCCCAGTGATTTGCTCAATACCAATGTTGTATTTCTCCTGTTGTCTCAATTTGGCTGAATATTCCTAAACAGGAAATTAGAAAGGCGCAAGTAAGTATAAACTTCATTTTAGAATTAAAAAGT
>JABSPC010000623.1 GCA_013215515.1 Crocinitomicaceae bacterium | reverse complement strand
TGACGAAAAGTTGAACATTATACAATCCTGGTTGATCCCAAGTATGGGCAACTGCTTGTCCATTCGCGGTGTCACCATCCATGAAATCCCACATGTAATTTTGCAAAGTAAATCCAGGTTGAGCAAATGAACCTTGATCTTGGAATGAAACTGTATCTCCAGTACAAACACGAATGCTGTCAGTAGTAATTCCAGATAAAATCATTCCGCCAGCTTGAGGATCATTACAAGGCGTTTCGCAGGCTACACTTGCTGTGAACATACCTGTTCCAACTGCGTTTGAATAAAATTCCAAAGTAATACATCCTGTTAGGTTCAATACCGTTGCTTCAATGACAACACCTTGTAATTGATTTCCATTGTATACACCTAATGAATTGGCTGCTGTAGAAGTACCATCATATACAGCCATATAATCCACATTCGGATTTTGATTCGTTCCGGTATTTGTTGGATCTAAAGCAAATAAATTAAAGACAACAGAAATAATTTCTCCTGGTGTATCTGGACAAATAGTAATGACAATACTTTCATTTAAACCATATCCTGGTCCACCTTGGCCTCCTGAATCTATGATAAATCCATTACAAGTGTTAAACGTAGTATTGTTATTTGCTGGTATGAAATTGATAGGCATTTGCCCCCAAGAAGTATTAGAAGCCACAACACATAGAAGTATTGTAAGCAATTTAGAGAGGTAATTCATTATCTAGTATTAGTTCTTATAGCTTGTCAAATATAACGATTTAGTAATCTTTTCATTAATTCTCTAACAATTATATGCCCCTATCATTTATTACTATTTGATTCCTAAAACAATTAGTTCAATAATACGTAGTGAAGGTTAGAGACCATTTAATAAACCAATTTCAACTTTTCTAAAATAAAAAAAGACCTCACGAAAATTAATTCATGAAGCCTAGATAATTTAAGTCTTCTTAATTAGTTGGTCTTAACAACGTGACCATTAATCATAATTCTTTCATCAGATGAAATCGTTTTGAATTCTATTTTCCATGAGTAAACGCCATCGGCAACCATTTTTCCACGATATGTACCATCCCACCCAACAGTATCGTCGTTTGTTTCATAGATAACTTCTCCCCAACGGTTGAAGATCTGCATATTGAAATCATAAGGATCATATCCTGCTGTAAATATTGGTTGGAAGATTTGATTGAACTCATCTCCATCCGGTGTAAAGGTATTTGGAATGTAATAGATTACTTCTTCATTCACTTGAATAAGTGTCGTTGTTGAATCCACACATCCTATAGGCGAATATGCATATAGCGTTACAATATATCCAGAAGTTTGATCCCCTGGGAATTCGTGTACAGGATTTACTAAAGTTGATGAATCTGTATCGTCACCAAAGTTCCAAACGTAAGTCACACTTCCTGTTGATGTATTCTCAAATGACACTTCAGTATCTAAACTAATCACAGTGTGAAGTGAAGGAATAAATGACGGCATCGGCGTGTGTTCTACATAAATGTAATCACTGTAAGTAACGCTGTTTGAACATCCTTCGGCAGAAGTCACGGTTAAGGTTACGTCGTATGTTCCACCATTTTGATAAGTGTTTGCGATATCCGCACAACCAACTCCGCTATTACCATCACCAAATGTCCATTCACAATCAACGAAGTTTCCAAAAGTTGTATTTGTGAAAAGCACTGTCATCGGCTCGCATCCTGAAGTCAAATCTGCTATAAATGAAGGATCAGGTGTAGGCTCGAAAGTCACAGTAATATCATCAGTTCCAATACATCC
>JABSPC010000622.1 GCA_013215515.1 Crocinitomicaceae bacterium | reverse complement strand
TGTATCGTGTTGCTCTGTTCTGGAAATAGAAATTCCTGATGAAGAAGTCCCCTCACCAAAATCGCATGCAAAATTAGAATTGGCAAAATAACAATGTGCTCCTCCAATTATATTTATAAAAGTTTTACATCCAGCTGCTAATGAGTCGTACATAGGTATATGGTGATCGGTTGGTGGAGTTACTCCATCCTGTGAGCCAGAAAAAATCAACGATGGAACCGTTACGTTTTTTGAGGAATTAATAGATGAAACTCCATTTGTTGAAGATTCGGCAGGAGCTAACCCTACTAAGGTTTTTAAATTCACATTATTGTTTAGCGAATCAGCAGCTAAAAATGCAGCTCCTCCTCCCATGGAATGTCCCATTAAAGCGGTTTCTGGTGCTACTACATTATACAGTAAAGAAGAAGGTGTAGCTCCCTCTATTTGTATTTGATTTACTAAATACTGTAAATCCCAACCAAATTTCTGATGATCAGTACTAAGAATACTTCCTTCTGTTCGAGGGAAAACGAATATATAGCCTTTGGAAACAAATTCTTCCCAAACATTTTCATAAGCATCCCAAGACATAACAAATCCATGACCAAATACCACGACAGGAAAAGCATCTTGCACAGCGGTTGTATTTGTTCCTGCCGTTTGTGCCGGATAATATATTTCTGTTTCTATGTTCCTACTCCCTCTATTCGCATCTTGAAAAGTTATTGTAGTATGACCTATTTGGTGTTGAGAATAAATAGCATTTCCAATAGTAAGTGCTAATGCAAGGAGTACTGATTTGTAGTTTTTCATAATATTGATTTATTAAATTTTACTTCCTATCTGATTAAGGTAAAACCACCTTTCTTAAAGTATTCTTCACCATCCATACCTACAGCCTTAACCATATAGAAGTAGGTTCCATCTGGGGCTTCAGAACCAGCTAAAGTTCTTCCATCCCAATAGCCTTTGATATGTGACCATGAAAACATCTTCTGACCCCACCTGTTATAAATTTCACCTTCAACAGACTCTAAACTTGTTCCTTTAACAGTAAAAAAATCATTTTGTCCATCCCCATTTGGAGTAAAGATGTTAGGTATTAATATCACAGATTCTTCAAACACTTCTATAGTTACAACATATGTCGCATTACCACAGGCATTACTATCCGAAACAGTAAGTTCTACATCATAAGTATTTATACCATCAAAAGTTGTGATAGGGTTGGGACCAATAGCTCCTGAACCATTTCCATAATCCCAACTATAAACTACATCTGCTCCAGTAGAGCTTCCTGTTTGATCAAAGGTTGCTACTAATGGGAGGCTCCCCGAATTTGGTGTTCCCGTAAAAAAGGCTATTAAGTCTGGTAGAATAGTTAAATTAATTATGACAACACTATCACAACCATTTGCCGCAGTAAGAATTTCATTACCAGTCAGGTTGCTAGCATCATAAGTAGTTCCATTAAATACGAATGAAGCACCATTACAAATGGTAGAATCTAAAATTCCAGTAATAAGAGGCGATTCTGTTACGGTTACTGTAACTATAGAATCACAACCGTTAGCCGCAGTAAGAATTTCATTACCAGTCAGGTTGCTAGCATCATAAGTAGTTCCATTAAATACGAATGAAGCACCATTACAAATGGTAGAATCTAAAATTCCAGTAATAAGAGGCGATTC
>JABSPC010000621.1 GCA_013215515.1 Crocinitomicaceae bacterium | reverse complement strand
TGAAGAGTATTTCTTTCGGTTTAACCGATTGAATTTCAGAGAAACAATCCTAGAAAAACTTCTTTATAGAATGATTAAAGAAAAACCAATCACCTACCAGTCAATCAAATACTCTGCGATCTAAAAGGGTAACCCTATTAAGTTATATGGATTCTTTTCTAGTATAGGAAGCCAATAAATAATGAATTCGTTAGCCTCATGTTCAGAAAGACCTAATAATTTAAGTTTTTCTTCTAAAGGAAATGGTTTCATCCTTAGAAAGAACACTCTCCTTCCTTTCTGAATTGTCAATGGATTATTTGGAACACCTTCCCAATACTATAATACTCCCTTCATATCATGTTCTAAGTTAATCAATTGATTTATCCTTAGAGACTGGTCTGAAATGAAGGGAGTATTATATACTTCCGATCAATTTTGTCTGCCAATAATGCCAGTTCATGGTTAAGGTTCATGAACTCGTTCAGAAGAGGTTTGAATAGATTTTGTTGGTTTTGAGATCTTTATTTTCCTATCATTCATTGCAAGGTTTTCTCTACAATTTAGCCATTTCCTTGCAATTCCAGATAGCAAAAAAGATATGATTTTCACTATAACATATTGATAACTAATGAATTTAGTTCAATTTAAGGATCGACTAGTTAAGAAGATTATAATTGCTAGGTTGAACTGCACTGATATGAAATCTACCATCTATATCTGAAATAGCGCCAAGAGTTGAATTTTACAGGATGATCTTTACGAATAATGCCAGGCTATCCATTTTGATCAATGATAGTTCCTCTTATAGTGCCCAAGCCTTGACCAAGACAGGTACATTGAATTGAGAGGAATAGAACGAGTAAAGATCCAAATTTTATAGTGTGCGAAGTCATATTCTCTTTTTTATAGTCAGATGCATAGGAAGATTATTTCCATAAAAAAGAGTGTTAAACTAGGTCTTTCTCTTTTTCTTTTTAGCAGCAGGAAACAAGATGTTGTTCAGTATCAATCTGTAGCCTGGGGAATTTGGGTGTAGGTTCAAATCCGTTGCGGGATCTCCAACTCTATGTTGGTAGTCTTCAGGGTCATGACCGCCGTAGTATGTCCAAGTTCCTTGTCCGTATTCACCATGTATGTATTTAGCGGTATTCAGAGATTCAGATTCGCCCAAAATTAGAACGTTAGATTTAATAAAGTCTTTTTTGAAATCAGTAGTTTGGCCCATGAATCCATTAACAACGTTGGTGTGATTTTGACAAAGCATTGTAGGAACTACATCCCATTTTGCTGAGAAATCAAAAAGTGTGAATTTGTCAATTTTTGCAGCTTGTGCTTCTGGAACGCCTCTTTTTCTCAGATCTGTACCATCGATATTTGAGTATTCGTAGGTTAAAGGGTCTTTGACCAATTCAAAATTTTCGAATGCCAGAGTATTGGTGAAGTCTAATTCCTCTTGACAATTATGAGCAGCGGGGTCACCATCAAACATGACTTCACAAATATCAGTATTGTGCGCAGCTAGTCCTATGTCGAAACTGTCGGTGCCACTACACATTGTAAAAAGGAAGCCTCCTCCGACAACAAAGTTTTTAATGTTCGTTGCGACTGTCAATTTCATTTCAGAAACTTTTGTAAACCCGAGAGATGTTGCTGAGGATTCTAGATC
Source organism: Crocinitomicaceae bacterium (assembly GCA_013215515.1). Lineage (GTDB taxonomy): Bacteria > Bacteroidota > Bacteroidia > Flavobacteriales_D > Crocinitomicaceae > UBA4466. The sequence continues at coordinate 1,592 of JABSPC010000621.1, read as the reverse complement.
TGCAACTTGTTTTTTGTACCAAGCGTATGATCTGAAATTTGCATAAAATTTCCCGTATTGCCCTGTGAAATCTTCATGGTGCAAGTGCAGCCAATCGTATTCACTTAATTTACCCATTACTACTGCAGAATCATAAATTTTCTCGTAAGGAATATCGGCATACTCTAGTACTAGAGTTACAGCGTCATCCCAAGGTTGTTTTCCACCTGGAGTATAAACAGCAATTTTAGGGGCTTTTTCCAATTGCACAACTTCCATATTGGCTTCGGGGTTGGCAATTTGGTCTCTTATAGCATTTGCCTGACCATCCGCAATGATTTCATAGCTCACTCCACGAATGACAAGTTCTTCCTCGATAGCTGTTAAATGGGGTGTGATAAAGGATCCTCCTCTATAATTAAGCAGCCAATCAATAACGATTTCACTTTCTAAAACGTAAAAGGCTAATCCATAAGCCTTAAGGTGATCTGTCTGCGTTTCGTCCATCGGGATTAGGATTTGGGAACCCCAAGAAACCTGTGAACTAAAGAACAGAACAAGAATTACTAGATACTTTTTCATTAATTACAATATAGCAAAAATCTTACCTAAAATGGCGTGTCTCCATCATCCGATGGATCGAAATCAATATTGTCTTCATCAAGGCTATTCATTTTACTCTTCATGGTATAGCTCTTTGGGCCTTCTTCGTCGAACGAGTCATTGCCCGATAAATTGTCTGAGTTTGAATTCCCGCTAGGTAATGTGGCTTGGGCTCCATCAGGTATATTGCCAAAATCACTTTCAATATTATCAAAACGAGCGTACTCTTTAATAAAGCGTAATCGTACACTGCCCAGACCACCGTTTCTGTGTTTGGCGATAATAATTTCACCAATTCCAACATTAGAATTACCATCTTCATCTTGTAAGAATCCGTAGTATTCAGGTCGGTAAATAAATGAAACAATATCGGCATCTTGCTCAATTGCTCCAGATTCACGAAGATCGGAAAGAATGGGTTTCTTATCTCCTCCACGTTGTTCAACCGAACGACTTAGTTGTGATAGTGCAATAATTGGCACATTCAATTCCTTCGCGATTTCTTTAATTGATCTAGAGATGGATGATATTTCTTGCTCACGATTTCCTTGGCCTTTTGATCCACCAGCGGTCATTAGCTGCAAGTAATCAATGATTACCAATTGGATATCATATTGCATTTTCAAACGACGGCATTTCGCACGTAAATCGAAGATGCTAATACCCGGTGTATCATCAATATATAATGGTGCCGTGGCAAGCTTGCTTATACGTGTATGTAATTGTTGGAATTCATGTTCTTTTAAATCTCCTTTACGCAGTTTCTCCGCTGGAATTCTAGTTTCAGAGGCGATTAGACGCTTTACAAGCTGAACTGCTGACATCTCCAGAGAGAATATTGCTACACCTTGTCCAAAGTCTACCGCTGTATTTCTAGCCAATGAAAGAACGAAGGCTGTTTTTCCCATTGCAGGACGAGCAGCAATAACAATCATATCTGACCTCTGGAATCCAGCAGTAATTTTATCGAGAGCGTAGAATCCTGTTGGGACTCCTGAAATACCATCTGC
>JABSPC010000620.1 GCA_013215515.1 Crocinitomicaceae bacterium | reverse complement strand
GATGGTAACGATCCAGTTATGTTGTACGTTTCTGATTTAAACGGATTGAATTTCCAAGGGGTTACTCCACCAGATGAATTTTACATTGAATATACTTTGAAGCCAAAGACAAATTCAATTTTGATTAAGACAGCAATTGATTCTAATAATGATAAAAAGTTTATCGCAGATGATGAAACCAATTTTAGAAGTATGAAACTAGATTATCCCAAAATGGCTAAAAACATTTTTGATGAATCGCTTAAAGATCAATTAAGAAAATTGCAATAAAACGGATTCAGAATTAGAGAACTACGATTTCAACTCTTCGATTTGCCTGCTCTTGGTAAAACCTGACGGGTTCTTTGTAAACAGGTCGTGTATTTCCGTAGCCAACCGCTTTTAGACGTTTCTTATCAATACCATTTTCAATCAGGTATTTCATTACGCGTTTTGCTCTAGCTTCTGATACTTTTTGTGCAGCATAAGAATTGTCGCCTAGTGCGAATACATGGCCTTGAATCTCGATATGCAACTCTGAGTTAAGCGCTAAGAAATCTTTTAACCTCCTAAGTTTGGGTTCAGAACTAACCATAATTTCACTTGAACCCGGAATGAATTCAATTTCCTCTATTTGAAGGCTCTTGCCAGCTGCAACAGGGTCCATAGCGATACTTATTTCAATATCCTCAGTTCCTGTAATTTCGTAAATGCTATCGTGGAAGAAGTATCCCTCGATATCACATTGAATTGTAAGATCAACTCTTCGACTTATACTAAAGAAGAAGTCAGAACCCGTATATAATCCTTGAATTCCTTTCTGTCCTTCAATAACAAGGCCAGCGATAAGCGGTAGGCCTGATTCTCCATCTCTAATTTTAAACGATAAGGTAGGAGCGAAATCATCGTCGCGTTTGTCAACTATTTTCGATTCAGATTGAACTCTATTTTCAGGAATAAACTTCCATTGAAGCAATAGATCTTTTTTTGATTTTTCGTTTGTAGCAAATAATAAATGAATTTTTTTACCTTTTTCTAAATGAAGAGAATAAAGGTAACTACTGTCTACTTTGTAGTCCAGTCCCACAAGTGCGTTATTTTTAGAAAGGTTCAGTCTGAGAATTTCAGCTGAGGCGTTATCTAAATCAATGCAGATTGCACCTGACATTTCTTGAAAAATAACCATTTGGAGGTATCCCTTTTTAACACTTCCGGTAAATGTTAGATCTCCTTCTGAAGGGGCAATAAATGAAATCCAAAGAAAATTTTCTTCGTCAATTCCTTTTAAGGATGGATAGCCTTTGATAGAGTTGTCTCCCCGTCCAGTAAACTGCATGTCAAAGTCGCCATCATCAAATATATTGATAGCACCTTGACAACTGTTCATGTTTACAGCGTCTTTTCCTACTTTGCGTTGACCGAATAATGGTGTGGACGCAAGTAGAATAATAAGGAGAATTACTACTTTTGTCATATAGTTGTTATGCAAATATAGTATAATCAATTGAACATCAGTATGAACTAAATCCGTTTAGTAAAAAGTATGCAAACGTTATATGCAAAGATTGGACCCAAGCGATTAAAGGCAATTGTAGATAGGTTCTACGATATAGTGTTTGGCGACTCTAAAATAGGTCATTTATTCAAAACTGATAAATCACTCATTCGTGACAAACAGTACCAATTTTTAACTCAATTTTTGGGTGGACCGCAAATATATAATTCCACTTATGGACATCCAAGAATGAGAATGCGTCATGCTCCACATGCGATTGACGAGGCTGCAAAGGAGGAGTGGCTTAGGTGTATGAAAATTTCAATCGAGGAACATATTGAAGATACAGAATTGGCTTCAGCTCTTTACAATTGTTTTCCAAAAGTCGCAGCGAACATGGTAAATAGTTGATTACATTTTGATTCCCAAAGATCCCTTCGAATGAATTCGAACGAATAAATATTCTCTTCTAGGAAAAATGTAATCGATTAAAATTTCATCTACTTCACCCGTCATAGTAACGCCAGTGGCAATTTCACCATTTAGACTTGAACTCAATGTTTTTTTCATGTCATCTAAATAGGGTTTTAGATCCATTGAGGCAGAAGTGCGAATCAGGTCAGTGACTTTCTTATCGAACAACCATTTTGCCGATTTAAGAAGAAGGCTTTTGGTTTTAATGTCGAATTCTAAATCAGGGAAAGAAATGTGTTGTTTTTCTGAATCGAAAATTGGAGTTCCGGTCAAGTAAAGTGTTCCTTTTTTACTTCCGCTGAAGTCAACTTTTATCGTAAGTTTTGTTCCAGAGGCTCCGTGAATATCAATTGCATCAAAAATTACTTCTTTGCCTTTGATATCTAGTTTTGTCCCTTTGATACTTGATGTTAGAATTGAACTTAATGAATCGTAGTCAGCGGCAATGTCCATATGAACATCAAATCCTTCTTGTTCGGTATGACTCGATAAATTGGGTAAGGCTTTTGGCGTGTAAGTAATCGTGTCCAAAAATATTTTCGGGTAGGCTTTTAAATACACATCAAAATAGACAGTGTCTCCTTTGTACTTGATGTCTCCAATCGAAATTCTAGATGCTCTCATGTACATAAAACCATATCCGCCGAGATCTACAGGTTCGCTTAGAGCATTCCAAGTAGCTTCCATTTCAGGTTTTAAATCAATTGAAGATATTTGCTTATCAATGTCCTTTTCAACTGATTTCATTGCTTTTCTCACCTCTTTTTCCAAAGTTGAAGTTGCGTTAAAATTGAAAAGAGTCATTTTACAATGTGATAAGGCTTTCACTTTAGTAAGGGTTGTTTTGGATTTTAATCTATAATCCTTTGTGATCCCAATTTTACTTTTGTAAGCGACATGCATTTTACGCATCGGTTCATCGACTCCGCAGGAAGCATAAATACGGGGCATCATGCAGTTTCCTTTTTTTGAAAGCAGATAACTACATTCTACACAATAGTTAAGTTTGACCCAATATTTACCAGAGCAATCGAATTGAATTGATTCTCCGACTCCCTTAAATTCAATAGGTTTGCGATCAAATTTATATTTGTAGCTTACTCCGACACATTGCTTGTCTCCACCTCTAAAGGTTTTTGGAACGGCTTTATTCGTTTCCTCGAAGTAAGGAGTGAGGTTAATTTTAATGGGAATTTTAATCAGCGAAAGAGGTTGATTAGGAACAGGAGTATTGTGCACAACAATTTCCGGAGCGGTCGGCTTTACACTGCCACAACTTACTAAGAAGACTCCAAGACTGATACAAGCTAAGGTTTTTAAGATTTTCATAGATTTCAATTATTCACTTAGCTGTAATTATTGTTTTGATAATATATTCAGGTGAATTTACAAATACCAATTTATTTTAGCACTTTGCAGCGATGGAAAATTTCTTTTTAAATCTTGGATTTGGTTGGACTTCTAGTAAAATCATTCCTTTTGTTCTGATGGTATTGTTTGGTATTACCTTGTATCTGATTGCCTTAAAGTTTTCAAAGGAAAAATGGATGCGAATTTTAAGCATGGTTTTAATTTTACTTCCGGCTTTAACTTATTTGGTGATTAACCCAATTTATGAAGGCGATTTTGCCAATAATTATAGAATCGAAAAGCAAACGGATAGTTTGTCAGAGCTTGAAAATAATCGGTTGACTGTACTTGTGCTTCCTGGTTGTCCTTATTGTGAAGAGGCTTTGGAACAGCTGAAAATATTGAAGTCACACATTGGCTCGGATCAAGAAATTGATATTATTGTGTGTACTGTGCTCAAGAATGACTTGAAGTACTACAAGGATCATTCTGAGGGAAAGATGAATGTAAGAATCGCGAAAAACAGCAGTGCATTGTCTGAGATTGCAGGCCACCAATTTCCAGCGTTTGTTTATAAGGGCAAAGGTGAAAAGTTAAGGGTTTGGTCGAATGCTCAGTTCGGTCCTTCTGCAAAAGATTGGATTGAAGAGAAGATGCAGTAAATTATTATTTGTTCTTCTTCGTTAGCAAAACAGATTGATGCAGAATCGGTTTGTAGCTATGCGCAACAGTTGGATCTGTTTCGTCT
>JABSPC010000062.1 GCA_013215515.1 Crocinitomicaceae bacterium | reverse complement strand
TGATCTTGAATTGGTGTGCAAGTCAAGATCATTAACTTTAAGCGTTCCTTGAGCTGGTTTAACTTTCCCGTTCATGATGTTCATCAGAGTAGTCTTACCAGTTCCAGAGCCACCCATTATCCCAATCATATTTCCTTCTTGCGTCGAAAATGAAATTTCTTGAACGGCGGTCTTTCCCGTTTTAAAGGTGTGAGAAATTTTATCTACTTCGAAGCTTATTGGTTGATGGTTCTTTTTCTCGTTAATTCTAGAGATTAAATCGCTATAAAATATTTGAGAGCTCTTCGTTGTACGAACTGTAGAACCAATGTTGAATAGATGTGTTTTGTTATCAGCAACAATTTGCCCATTAATAAAGAGCTCATGAGAACCGAAGTATCTAAAGAAAACAGTCTTGACACTGTCGATATGAATAGCGTGAATGAATCCATCAATCCCTTCAACGAACGCTGTTTTCGCATGTTTAAAATTCTTAGGCGTTCCAGAGTAATAATAAACGTGGCTTTTCTCGTCAGGAGTATCCTTTCTTTCAGCTTCTACGAATCGTTTAACGAGATTGTACTCTTCAATTTCAATGTTGAAAGAATCTGAAACTGTTTGAACAAAGTCCAATTCTGTTTCTGTAAGTTCGTGATCGGCATTTATGAATTCGAAAATTCGAACAAGTACAATGAATTTTTGTCGTTGCGTAAGTTCCTTATTGATTTGGTAACAGATTCTAAGGATTTTAACAGAATGGAGGGAAGTACGTTTCTTTCCACCAGACTTAGCATAAAGTCTACCCCTTGTAGAAATCAGGAAATCGTCAAAAATAGTTAAGTATTTGGTAACATCTGAGGAGCTTAATTCGGATTTTAGAAATCCACCAATAATCTCTCTACCTCTGGAGCTTTTAATTCCCGTAGGATCACCTTCTAATTCTCCTGATACGTCATCAACTCTTGCCACAATAGCAAACAGTTGCATTAAAGCACGGAGTATTCTTTCACTCATTGTAGAGTGGCGTAATTATTTCTTGAATCCGATAAGCATGATCGCACAGCCTGTAACCTTAAGATCTGGATCTAACTCAGTGATAATAGTTACTGGAAGAGTTTCGTTTATTTTGAAGTCCCAATAAGGAGCATTCTTGTAGTTCTTATTGGAGAATAAGATTTGTCCCTTAGGGTCTTTAATTGTAAAAATCACATAGTCTTCATCATCTCCAGCACTTGCTGCAATTCTATAGGTTGAACCACCGAAGAAAGTTGTTTGAAACACAGCTTCTTGGTTACGATCCAAAAATGCAGTATAAACTTGCCCATCTGAAATAAATTCAGATCCATTCGTATTTTTCGTCAATAATTTCTCGCAGTTCACTACAATTCTTTCACAATCTTGAGAAATTGCTTGCCCTACTGTAAATACTGATAATAGCGCTACTAATAAATATTTCATCTGATTATGCTTTTGTTATTGAGTTTCTAATTGCTTTAACTTTCTGAGTGATTTCATCTACTACAGTTTGATCGAATTCAACATTAAACGAATGATTGAATATTGTTAAGTGCTTTTCTTTATCCGTCTCAGGTGCCTCATATTCATAAGTCATCTCAATTTTGTCGAAAGAAACTTTAAGGTCTTCTAATTGAGCAATGAGCTCATCGTTTTTATTCTCTACGTTATATTCAGTCAATAATTCAACAATTGAAACTAAAGATTGTTTTTGCTCACCAATTCGTCTTTTGATTTCATCGCTTGATTTCTTTTGATTCAATTCACATGCAAAATAGATAGACTCAATCCATCCGCCTGAGAGAATTAATGCTGATGTCGATTTTCTATTTGCATTTTTCAAGAAATTATCCGCTTTCTTAAAAGCTTGGGACATCAATTTTATCATCTTGTCCTCATCACCGTTGTTGCTTTCAAATTTCGAAAGGAAATTTGTATCGAATGCAGCGTCTAAACCCAATTTAGCGGTTAACTTCTCAACTGAGTTTAAATAACTCATAGAAGTACTTTTTTGACTATATAAAGAACAGTATCCTAAGTCGGTACCGTAAATGCCTAAGTTTAATGCTTGTTTATGCTCTGACACATAGTCATTCACATTTATTTCTGGATTCAATAGCGTTTTATCAAATTTCAAATCCAGTTGCTTAATCAAGTACCCCGTTTGAACAGGTGAAGGAATACTAAATATTTTATCGTCAAAAATAGCGTGAAGTGGATTGTTTTCATCGAATACCGCTTCGTCTACTTTTTTATCTGGCTTAGGCTCATCACCACACGAAACTAATACGGAAGTGCAAATAAGAGAAAAAATGACAGGCTTGAGAATGAATTTTTTCATACGTAGTTCAATATATATATAATAGAGGTAAAAATAGCAAAAATCGCGATATTACAAGCGAAATGTTAATTTTGTTTAGATCATTTTTAATATGAATATTAGACCAAGAAGAAATCGAAAAAATCATGCAATTAGAAGCATGGTCGAAGAAACTCAATTAGGAGTTCAGAATTTGATTTATCCAATGTTTGTGGAGGATGGTAAAGGAATTAAGTCTGAGATTAAATCGTTACCGAATAATTTTAGATGGTCTATTGATACCTTACTTCCAGAAATTGAGAAATGTATTGAACTTGGAATTGATAAATACGTTCTCTTTCCAGCGGTTCAAGAGTTAAAAAAGGACAAGATTGCTTCTTATAGTTATGCCGACGATAATTTCTATTTGGATGCTATTCGAAAAATCAAAGCTGAATTTCCGGATGTAGTATTGATGAGCGATGTTGCAATGGATCCTTATTCTAGTGATGGGCATGATGGTTTTGTGGAAAATGGCGAAATCATAAATGATAAAACCTTACCTATTTTGGCCAAGATGTCAATAGCGCAGGCTCAGGCTGGAATTGATATTATTGGTCCAAGTGATATGATGGATGGAAGAATTGGATATATAAGATCCGCTCTTGACGATAATGATCATGCTGATGTTAGCATTATGTCTTATACAGCTAAGTATGCGAGTGCGTTTTACGGTCCATTTAGAGAAGCTTTGGATTCTGCACCAAAAGGAGGCGATAAGAAAACGTATCAAATGAATCCGAGAAATAAACGGGAAGCTCTATTAGAAGCTCAGCTTGACTTTGAAGAAGGAGCAGATATTATGATGGTATAAGGGCCGCCTACACGCAAGCCGTTAGCTCGATAACTACCTTGTTTATTCACCACAACTGTTTTGACGGTTCCTGATGTTTGATGAATTATTTTTATTTCACCACTTTTCAACGCTTCACCTGA
>JABSPC010000619.1 GCA_013215515.1 Crocinitomicaceae bacterium | reverse complement strand
TTATAATTTCCATAGAAATCGGCACATCCTCTATATCTTGATCCCGTCGGCCAGATGTAACAACAACCGTCTTTATATCCTGAAAGATTGAACTTAAAATAATTGGAATCGTTCCTGGCCCTGTGACTACAATTGTGTCATTCACTAAGGTTTGAGCAGATATTATTAAGGTCGTAGGGTAAGAAGCTGGTGTAAGAGTAAACTTGCCATCAACATCTGTTAAAACCTTTTCGCCTGTACTTGCAATAACTTTTGCTCCGTAAACAGGGTCCTTTGATACCTTCTCCGTTACGGTTCCCGAAACTTGAGATAAAATGAAAAAAGGAGATAAAAAGAGTAATAGCGATAGGTATTTCATCCGAATATATTTCGTAAATTCTAGTAGCCTAAAATACCAATTATTTTGAACTACTCCTACCTACACTATCAAACGGGGCTATCAATGCTTCATGGAATCGGTCCTCACAAAGCGCGAGACCTAATAAATAAAATCGGCTCTGTCGAATTACTTTTTACGGAAAGCCCTTCCCGCTTGTCCAAATTGTCTGGGATAAAACCCTCCTTTTTTTCTGCAATGAAGCGAGAGGATGCTCTGAAAAAGGCGGTAGAGGCTGTCGACTTTCACATTTCTAAAAACGTAGAAAGTATCTTTTATACCAGTTCAAATTTTCCGCGTAGGTTGTCCAATTGTTCAGATGCTCCAACGATGATCTATGCAAAACGGAACATCGATTTAAACAAATCCAAATATGTTTCGGTTGTTGGAACACGGCAAGCGACGCAATATGGAAAAGAAATTTGTAGAAGGTTAATTGAGTCCTTTGTGGTAAAAGACATCGTTATTATCAGCGGTTTGGCTTATGGGATTGACTCATATGTTCATCGGTATTGTGTTGAATTTAGCGTTCCAACAATTGCCGTACTAGGCCATGGATTGGACAGAATTTACCCTTCGGAAAATCGTTCATTGGCAAAGAAAATGATCGAAAATGGAGGCCTTATTACGGAATTCATTCCCGGCACCCCGCCAGATCGAGAGAACTTTCCAAAAAGAAATCGAATTGTTGCGGGAATGAGTGATGCAACAATTGTGGTTGAAAGTAAAGTTAGTGGGGGCTCGTTAATTACCGCTTATCTAGCAAACAGTTATGACCGTGATGTGTTTGCGTTCCCTGGAAATATCAATATAGAAACATCTCAAGGGTGCAATGCTCTTATTTCTCAAGAAAAAGCACACTTAATTCAAGGTCCTGCCGAATTTTTGAAACTTATGAATTGGGATGTAGACATTCAATCCAATAATGCTCAGAGAACCTGCTTTCCTGAGCTTAGCGCTACTCAAGACAAAATTGTAAGGCTCATTGGCGAAAAGCAAACTATTCATGTTGATATAATCTCTACGCGTTTACGGATTCCTATTTCAAAATTAAATGTGGAATTGTTCAACCTGCAGCTTTCAGGTATCATTTCTGAGCTTCCAGGAAAACGATATTCAATAGTATAAAAAAACCCGTATCGACTTAGCCGATACGGGTTTCAAATATTTATTTCGGACTATCTTCTAATTCCGATTTCTCGTAATTTTCTGTTGTCAATTACATCAGCTTGATCAACTAACGCATTTGTCACTAAAGCACCGAGTCGAAGTCTAATTGTTCCTGTTAATTGATCTCTTTCAGTAATATAATCATTTCTCGTTGGCGCATTAATCGTTCTTTCAATTCGAACAACAAAAACACCTGCTTTACCTTTCAATGGTCGAGTCATTTTACCGTCCTTTAAAGAACCGAACAACGCTCCAACAACATCCGGCTCGTTTCTATTGAATTGACCTACTGAAGTACTAGAAAATAAAACTTCACCTTCTTCTATTCTGTTTTCTTTTTCTTCAGCAAGAGTTTCTAGAGATTTACCTTTCATCTTATCTCTAAAACGCTTGTATTTAGCGTCCATAATATATTCGCTTTCAACAATGCTCCTTACATCAGAAAATTTAGATTCTCCTTTAACCTTAATCGAAGATAAAATCGCCACTACCCAGCGATCGCCATCTTTGATCGGAGAACTAATAATATCTCCTGCTTTCGCTTCTTCATCGAAAGCTAATTTGTAGATTTCCGTTTCAGAAAACTCAGATGAGAACTCATTAATTAGAGGCTTGTTGTCTTGAATTGAAATAGGATATGCTAAACTCCCTGCTCTATTAACAAGAGTATCGAAATAAGCAATCTTCTTACTTAGTTTTTTCGTTCCTTCAACCTTCTGGTAAAGTTTTTCATGCAAGTTATAGGCATTTTCCTCTGTATTCTTAAGAGTAACATCACTCGGTTTAATTATTTTTTGAATTACACCTAAATTAGGAACGTTTGCTGGTTTTCTATCGAGAACCTCAATGATGTGAAAACCAAAATCAGTTTGGATATAACCAATTTCTCCAATAGGTTTTTCCATTGCGTACTTACTGAATTCTGGAACCATATCGCCGTCCAAGAAATCTTCGTATTTACCTCCTTTTTCTTTTGATCCTGGATCATCAGTAAAGTTTGTAACATATTCTTCAAAGTTATCTTTTGTAATCAAAGCCATCAAAGAGTCCGTCTTAATTTGAGCTTTAGCTACAGCTACAGTATCTGCTCTCTGCGCACCAATCAAAATATGACGAGCCGTTAAGAGCTTATCTTTCTTATCTAGTACTTTCGCGATTTTCATGGTTCCGTTATCCAAAAATGGACCAACTACATCTCCAATTGCTGCAGCTTTAAACAATGTATCAACATTTGCTGGATACGTAAAGTTTTCTTTGGCTGTTGGATCACCTTGCGCTTTATATCCTACTTGAGAAACGAAAAGAGGAAATCTTGGGTCAAGAATATCTGAGTGAAGAATTACGTAACTTGAATCAAATTTCGTTGATCTAAATTCTTTTTTGAGTTTATTCAATTCCGCTTTCAAATTTGAAGTGTCTGCAGCAGAAGGTTCAATTTTTAAAATAGCGTAGCGAATTTCACGTGTGCTAATTTTGTTCTTGTATTTCTTCTCAGATTTGTGCTTGTTATAAAAAGCCTTTAACTGCTTGTAATTCGGCTTAATCTCTGCGTCTTTAATCTCTGAATACTTTCTTACTATGAAAGAAATGCTTTTCTTTTGCTGTTTTGCTAAGTACTCATCCTTCGCTTCAAGTTTCGTAACATAAATTCCTTGACCAATGATGTCCAAGTATTTTTGTTTTTGACGTTGCTCAGTATAGAATGTTTTACTCTGCTCCCATTGATCTTTAACGTCAGGCTCACCTGATTCCATTTCAACAATTCTTGCTCTAAGTAATTGAGGATCGAATATTTTCGCAGAATCAGAAAATGCAGAAGCAATGTCTGACAAAACAGTAAATCCTTCCTCTCCAAAAAGATATGCATCAAATTCAGCAGGACTTACTTGAATTCCAAGTGCGTCGTATTCTTTTTGAAGAATCAACTCTTGCACATGCGTGTTCCAAACACGAGAGCGGTCAACTGGTGTCTTTTCTATCTTTTGCGGCTGTCTTCCTTGTTGTTGAGCCGTTTGATTTTCTTGTCTTTGTTGATTTTCATTTTGTTTATCGGAAGCTTCTTGCTCTTCATCAACTCTAGTATTGAACTCGTCAATGTCTACTTT
>JABSPC010000618.1 GCA_013215515.1 Crocinitomicaceae bacterium | reverse complement strand
GCTTGAAAAGGTAGCTTCAGAACCACCGACAAGATTATTTGTTACTGTATAAAATTCAGACGAGTATGCCCCGACGGCAATTGCAGTATTTGCGCAGGCTGGAACCCCAACTCCGTATAAATTATCTCCTCCAATTGAGTTTGTACCTAAGATTCCGAAAGCCATTCCCCAATTCCCAACGTCGGTTGTGAGCTCGGTTAAATTCCAATAATGCACCGTTCCGTTTACAGCTGTTGATCGAATTCCAATTTTATAGTTCGGAGGTGCTTGTTTAACTCTCAATCGAGTCTGAGGTCTTCCGTTTGAAGGATAAGTAGCATCTGCCGAAAGGTTAAAGAAAACAGTATCGGTTCCACTTGCCACTACAAATGAATCAATATAATTTGGAGTTGTAGCAGTTGAATACCAAGGACTTGTTGCAATGATATTACTTGAAACATCCGTTATAATAAGTTGACTTGAAAATGTATTTCCAGCTTCACCCCACATATGGATACTCTGCCCCCAAAGCGTTGCTAGCCCAGAATTTGAATAAAAATTAATTTTTGTTTTAATTGTATCATTCGCAAAGGCCTTGTCGATATGGAAGTTCACTTCTCCGTTATTACCCGCTGACGAAACAAATACAACTCCCAGTGCTGAATAAGCGTCAATTGCTTGTTCTAATATATCAGAACCATCCAACGCTCCCATGTGATAAATCCCCCAACTCATGCTTATCACCAATCGTTTTCCTTCGACAACAGATTTGTCATACATCCATTCCCATGCGTCCAAAACCGCAGCTTCGTTGAATAGAAAGGTCACAAATAAGAACTCTGACTCAAACGCCATTCCTCTATAATCCAATCCTGCTCCACTTCCACCGGCAATACCGGCTACGTGAGTACCATGCGTCGCATACGAATAAAAATTTGCTGTATCCGCTCCTGCACTGATAAACTCAGCTGGAGTTGAATATTCCGTACCATAACCATAAGGAGCTGGTGCAGGTCCTAAATTCTTGAATTGATCCCAAGCGGCGATGATCCTAGTATCCTGCAGTAAGGTATCGTAGAACATTGGCGAGCTGTAATCGAAACCCCAATCAGTAATTCCAATAATCACATCTTTTCCAGAAAAGCCTTGTGGCAAATCAATTCCGGCCCAAACGCTGTCAACGTGCGTACCTACTTTGACTTTATCCAACATTGCTCTGGCCATACCAGCCGTTTTCAAGTAAGCAATTCCAGTTTCATTTAGGATTTCGTTTAAATTCTCAATTGGATATTTAATACTCACGAGATCATTAATTCTAGACCCAACGATAATTCCTCTACTTTGCAATTCAGTTTTATCAAAGTCCAAATTAACAGTACATACGAACGAAACATAGTTCTGCCCATTGATCCTATCCAAAGGGTAATACTGGCGAATTGTTTCATTCACACGATTGTTGTTCGCTTGATATTCTTTATTGATTATCGCAATATCAGAAACAGTGTTTGACGAAATTTGCATTTGCGCAAAACCGCTGAATGATAGTATAGCAAAGAGAATTGTTAGTTTCATAGCTTGTGATTGAATTACAAATATAGAGCCTTCCCTTCAATATCGCAGAGATTCTGTAATTTAGATAGATGTCTATTCTTCAGTCTTTTTTAATCGTCATTGTATCTGTTTTCATAATTGGGGAAGCACAATGTCAGACTGAACCTAACAATAGCTTGTACAACCAACTGATTCAATCAAGTGATAGTCTATATGACGTAGGGAGATTTGAATTATCATTCGAGAGATTGAAACTTGCTCGAGCCTACGTAGACTTCGAAAATTTATCTCAAGAAGAGGACCTTGCCTTTTATAAACGTTTTGAAATTTTAGATAGCATAGATCAGTATATTATTAAGGACTGGGATCGATATGAAGAGCGCTTGCTATATTCTATCCAAGCTTATGAACATGGAAGACTTGAAACTGCCATTCTTTGGTTAGATGATGTGCTTCGGTATCTACCAGAGTCAGATTATGCAAAAAACCGTAGGCTTGAAATAATTCTTGAATTACCTACAGACACAGTCCGTAACGATCTAGCCCCCCCTTCTCAGATTTTTTCCAATACACCACTAGCACCATTGGGCCAACGACCTCCATATTATTTAGTCAAGGATACTTCTCTATTTAACGGGGTTTGGGTGAAACGCACTGCAGGCTGGAGAACACCATTTGACTACACTTTAGCCTATCACGTTTTTAAAGATGGAAGACCTACCACCAAAACCACAAAGAATTATTGCCCTCGAAATCAAATGGGAGGTGTTCTGGATTATCGTCGAGCAGAATCTATCACAGATGAAAATATGTACAACTGCGGATCTTCTGAAACAGTAGATGATACACTGTATTATTATAAATTCGAGTGGAATGGCGACACCGCTTCAGTGAGTAAAATATACCGAAGTTATACCAGCTATTACAAGCACATTAAAGAAGGAAGTGGTAATAATTACTATGAAAACGTTAATTATTGGAATAGTAATTCTGGAAGTTTTTCATTTGATTTTAACGAAGCGGGAGACACTGTAGTTTTCGAAAAGTACCATTCCGTCGGTGATAAAGAATATATGACTTTTTTATCGTTGGATGACGATTTAGATACGATGCAATATTATGAGACGGTCAACAACTATTACGATGGTTATGATTACTATTCCTACAAGGGCATGGATGGCTACGAAGATTCTATGGGTAGAAGATTTCTATGGGACGAAGGCATATTAATTGATGTTCTCAATACCAAGGCTATCTTCGTTAATGGAGAGTGTAATGTAATCTCAGAAGAGGATTTTTTATTGTACGCTGCAGATAAAAAATTCTTAAATATTTATGCAGTACCACTAGCCGGTATGAGGGAAATAGTAAACACCTATGGCTACAACAGTGTGGTTTTTGCCGAAGGCGAGCTTGAGAATTATAAATTGCTCAAGAAGGTTTGTAAAAAACGTTACAAAATGGATAAAAAACTTTCTAAACAATAACTCCTTTAAAGCTTTAGTCAATTCTGAATCATAGAATTAAAGCCCAAATATACCCAGTTTCCATATTCACGAACGAATTTTGAATCTTCATGCATAAAGAGCCTTCTTCCTTTATCTATATAGTGAGCCTTGAATTCGACAGTTCCTTCAGAATCATTCTCATCTCCTCCGGTCGTGTTCAAAATTTCTAGTTTTAACCATTTCATTGATTTCGCCCAAGCAACTACTGTATCGGAATTTTCGGGGCGCGTATCTGAATGATGACTGAGCAATATGTATTCTCCGTCTGCTTTAGTAAAAGCTGTAAATCGAGAGCGCATTAAATCTTCAGCCGTCAAAGCATTGCTCAAATTATGATGTGGTTTAGCACAACAATCTTCGTATTCTTTATTTCTTCCGCAAGGACATTTCATTTGTTTTAATATTTAGATCGGTCACAAACCACTCTTAGAGCACTTCGCTTTTAGATCTTTGACCGCTGCGCCTTATGGACTTATTATTGATTCAATGAAGTTATAACAAATCTAACAATCCATAGGGAATTTATGACCAATCCGAAAGCGAAGCGCTCTAATCTTCTTCAATTAAAACACCCATTTTCCCCATTTGATAATCGCGCATCGCTTCCATAATTTCCGTTTGATTGTTCATCACGAAAGGTCCATGCTGCACAAGAGGTTCATTAATCGGTGCTCCTGCCAAAATAAGATATTGTGCATCAGATTTAGTTTGTATCGTGATTTGATTTCCTTCATTGCCAAAAACCAACAAGTTTTCTGGATCAACAATTCCATATCCTTCAACCTTCAACTCCCCTTTTATAGAGTAAACTGTAGCGTTAAACCCTTCAGGAATATCAAAAGTGATATCGGCTCCTGCTTTGGAATTCGACCACAAAATCAGCAATTCGCTTTGTCCATTAATCTTTCCTTTCTTACCCTTGTAATCTCCCGAAATCAATTTAACATCCGACAAACCATCTTCTGATTCAACTCTAGGAATTTCGTTTTCTGGAACATGGCTGTATTCTGGTTCAATCATCTTTTTATCAGCGGGACTGTTAATCCACAATTGAATCATTTCCATCTTTCCTTTATTATCTACAAGATTTTGAGATGGTCTTTCACTGTGAATAATTCCTGCTCCTGATTTGATCCATTGAACCTCGCCAGCTTTGGCAATTTGATTGTTTCCTCTGCTATCGCGATGGTGTACTTCTC
>JABSPC010000617.1 GCA_013215515.1 Crocinitomicaceae bacterium | reverse complement strand
TGATAGAGGTTCTCAATATGCTACTACAACTTTCAGAAAAATCCTGAAAAGCTACAAGAAACATGTAAAGCAAAGTATGTCGAGAAAAGGAAACTGCTGGGACAATGCTGTAGCTGAAAGTTTTTTTAAAAGCCTGAAAACAGAATGGGTATACAAAAATCACTATAATGTATACTCAGATGCTGAAATTTCAATTTTCAAGTGGATAGAGACTTGGTATAACACGAATAGAAGGCACTCGGCTTTGAATTACAAAACAATTAATGAACTTGAATTAGAAATGAAGTATGAACAATTAGCAGCATGATCTTAACCTAGTGTCCATTTTTTTTTGTTGCAAGCCCATTCTTTCGAGGTACATAATTTCAAATGGAAAGAAACGCTAATGAAGGGAGGATTTTAGTAGAAGTAATTAATCCATAGAAGAACTTAGGAGAATATTTCTTTTCTTACACTATGGTTCGTCCTCAAAAATTTCTTTTGGTAATTGTGCTTTTCACCTCAAGCATAGCTTTCGCACAGCAAGACTCAATTACTCAAAGTGATATTGAATCGGTGAAACGAGACACCACCCGCCGTTCAGTTCAAATCGGTGATTTTATGTTCAATCAAGTTCTATTCAAACACAGATTGGATCCACCCATCATTTTTCTGAACCTTCATGAAAACGAACAAACGAGTATTGAAGCTTTAAAGAAGTACGCACCAGACACAGCCATATCGTACACCTACCTCGAGCATGGAGGTGAAAGAAGAATATCGTTTACTATTGGAGAAGAGAAATACAATTTTGACCCGAATAGAATGTTTACCAAAAAAGGGCGGAAACACACCCTAAGGGACGGCGGAAATCACTCAAAAAAAGCGAACTATCAAGTTGAGAAATTTGCAACAGATTTTCTATCGACTATTAGTGAAGCATCCGCTATAGTGGCCGTCCATAACAATACGGATAGCAATTATTCGATTCTCAGTTATAAGCCCGATGGTTCAGAATCCAAAAACACAGATTCATTATATATCAATCCAGAAATGGACCCTGATGATTTTATTTACACCACCAATCTTGCATTCTACCAAGCAATGGTAAAACACAAAATAAGTGTGATTCTTCAAGACAACAAGAAGTTCGTAGATGACGGATCACTGAGTGTATATTGTGCTCGACGCGTTTGTTACGTGAACATTGAAACAGAACACGGTCATCTAGACAAGCAACTTGAATTGCTTCAATTGATTCATAGAGTTCTTAGAGAACAAATCGTAATTAAGTGAGCTTTTCCTCTCGCTTATAATTCAAGAATCACTCTTTTTCAAAATGTTAAAAACAAATCCCTGATGCAATAATAATTCTGAAAGTGCGATTAATAGTATAAATACTAAAAATAAAATCAATGTACAAACACACACTACTAGTGGCTTCACTAATTGCATTTTCATTTTAGTCAACAGCACAAACTGAAACTGGAATTAGTAAAAGCCCATGGAAGGTTGACTCATTTGGCGTTAACCTTGGAGGAGTTAGAGACTCCTTACCAAAAAATGGAATTGTCAACAATGTATGACTTAACCCAGAACTTCTTGACAGAGATATAACAGGGATAATTGAAGAGATCACAAGAGTTTCGGACGGAACTACCTTTCGATTGAATCTTACTTTGATTTCTGATCATTCTAAGACGAATTGGCAACATGAAATTAGACTTGGAGCATCTTATTCAAGCCGTGAACCTATGATTAATTATAGAATTCCAAGCAATGCTATAACCATGACCACAACAAGTATTATCTATTGAAATGTCGTTGAGGAAATCAATATGAGTGGAGCATACCTATTCAGGAAATCACCTAAAACGCACCATGGTTCAGTATTTATGGTGGATTAGGGTTAAACTTTGGCACAACAATTAATAGCAAAGTAATGGTTATTGAAACCATACTCGACTGGGATAATGATGAAAACTCCTCGCGTACTGAAACTGCATACGAGGGAAAATCGAGTATTTTCACTAGAGCATATGCCCCTGTCGGAATCCGATTTCAACTTTTCAAACATTTTAATATTGGATTAGAAACAAATATTGGCATCGGAATACAAAGCGTAGTTGGAGGACAAACATACCTTATACCTATGAATACTAGCGTTCAAGCATTGGTTTCTTGGCCGCTTTAAAAGAATAGTTTAGCAAAAGGGGAAGCTGGGTAAGAGGAGCTCCCCTTTTTTACTAAAAAAAATTGTAGCACGACATTTGTAAAGGACTAAATTTGACTTTATAAATTGTCTGTATGAAAAGAACTTTACTTGTACTTTTATTTTTCCCCCTTCTTTCTATAGCCCAAGATGAAGACATCAAAAAAGAATCTCCGTTTAGCCATTACAAATGGGAGATCGGAATAAATGGTGGTGTAAACATAACAAACGTATCTGGAATGGCAGATTCTACCAATGTGCTGCGTAGAATTGGAAACCTTTACGGAGTAACCGTCACATATCACCTCAATAAATATATCGCCATTAAAACTGATATTGACTTCGAAAATAAAGGTTGGACGGTTAATGATGTTTCGGTTATGTCGCCAAATGGCACAGAATCTATTCAAAATGTAAATCAACATCTCGATTATTTCGATATTCCTGCATTCCTGCATATTGGTTTTGGAAATCGATTCAAATTTGACTTCAATTTTGGCCCATACATTGCTTTTCTCACAAAAAACAGAGCATTCTACGAAGATCCAAATGGAGTTGAAATACCAGTAACTGAAGATCTTTTTCAAAATTTCAGCGCTACTGATTTTGGGCTCACATATGGTGCTGGAATTGATCTTGCTTTAGGAAAGAGATGGTCTTTTGGATTCGATTTCCTTTATGAACACGGCTTAAAAAAAATCAATACCGAAGGATTGAAAAATACGTCTCTTGATTTTGATTTTGGCATCAACTTTTTGTTCGGAGAAAAGAAGAAGAAATAACGTTCGAGCATATAGACTGCCTTTACATTTTTACAATTGATCTTTCTATTCGTTTCGTAATTTCACATAAAAACTGCTCTATGAAATTACTCTTTTTCTTTAGCTCATTCATCACCTTTGGTCAAGACACAATCCCGTGCAAATGCTGTACTTCGGAACACCAGCAATTTGATTTCTGGATTGGCGACTGGAATGTTTACGACACCTCTGGAACTTTAATCGGAACAAATAATATTCTAAGACTCCAAGATGGCTGCGCAATTCAGGAAAACTGGACAGCCGCTTCTACCGGAACAAGTTATAATTATTACAATAAATCCGACTCGACTTGGAATCAAGCTTGGATTGATAATCAAGGTGAATCACTTGTTTTAAAGGGAAATTACACCAACGGAGCGATGGTTATGAAAGGTGCGTTAATTCCTGGAAAAAACATCGGTTTTTATTACAATCGAATTTCATGAACGCTAAATACTGATGGTTCCGTGACTCAAAAATGGGATTTCCTTGACAAAACGATGTGCTTCTAACAAATACATTCATAGGCATATATGTTCTGAAGCCATGATTTAAATCCTCGCCTAGCTTCGTTATTGACATTTTTTTTTGCTAAATTACAAT
>JABSPC010000616.1 GCA_013215515.1 Crocinitomicaceae bacterium | reverse complement strand
GAATGCCTGTTCGATCAGTACCGAGAATAGCCTCAACGGGAGGAGGTATTAGGTACGATGAAGAATCAGGGGAGCTGAATATTCGCGGAGCAAGATCAGACGCAAATACGTATTACATAGACGGCGTTCGGGTATCCAATTTTGGCAATTTTCCGAAATCATCAATAGGAGAAGTGAGGGTTTATACGGGTGGAATTCCAGCGAACTTTGGAGATGTAACAGGAGGCGTTGTCAGTATGTCTACGCTCCCAATTCGATACAGACCTGCAACTAGATATTCGCCAGGTCCAAGTCATGTAAAAAGAGAATTTAAAAAAACTCCGAAACGATTAGTGGTAACTCCATCGGCCCCATCGATTCCAACTCCAATTGTTGTTGAGACAGAACCGATGATTACGATTGATCGTTTCATGCCCATTTATGAAAACGATTTTTGCTCGACTATTAGTAACCCCAATTCAACGTTTAGCATCGATGTTGACAGAGCATCATGGACGTATGTTCAAAATCAATTTAATGATAGAGCCACAATCGCTAGGGACGCGGTGAAACTTGAGGAAATGGTAAATGCATTTGACTACAAGAAAGTGGAAGTACCGGAAAATGAATTGTTACATGTTCAATTGGAAAGAACAGATTGTGCTTGGAATAAGTCGAGCCAGTTAGTGACCATTCATCTTAAAGCTCGTGACTTGCCTACAGATACGATAAGGAAAGCACATAATTTTGTCTTTTTGATTGATGTTTCAGGTTCTATGGACGCACCCAACAAGCTTCAATTGTTAAAAGAAGGCTTGGTGGATTTTGTAGAATCCTTGAACAGTACGGATCGGGTTTCAATAGTGACCTATGCCGACCAATTAGAGCTTGTTCTTGAGCCTACACTGTGCAACAACAAAGAGGTTGTTTTAGCTGCTTTGGATAACATAACTCCCGGCGGGTCAACAAATGGGGCTGGAGGAATTCAAATGGCATATGATCTCGCAGAACAAAATTACGACCCCGAATTGAACAACAGAATTATTCTGTGTACTGATGGTGATTTCAATGTTGGAATTAGTGACCCAAGGGAGCTCGAGTACTTCATAGCGAGGAAAAGAGGCTGTGGGATCTACCTAACGGCGCTTGGGTATGGAATGAGAAATTATCGAAATGATGTTCTGGAAACACTAGCCGATCGAGGAGACGGAAATCACTTTTACATTAATAGCCGCAAAGAATCCAAAACAGTACTTATTGATGAAATTGGGAACCTAATCAACATTGCGAGAGATGTGAAATTGAATGTTGAATTCAACCCAAAGTTGGTGACGGAATACCGACTAATCGGCTACGAAAACAGACTTCTAAAACCAAGAGATTTTGAAGACGATACCAAAGATGCAGGTGAAATCGGATATGGACATGACGTCACAGCCGTGTATGAAATCGTCCTTGGGAAATCCGAAACAGAAAAGACATCATTCACAAAAACAAAAACTACAGGAAACAGCTCAGACTTAGCGATAGTTAAGCTTCGCTACAAATCATTCGAGGACAAAAGTAGTGTTGAACGACAATACACCTTGTCAAAAGACGATAAAACGGAAAAGAACGCATTACTGAACACTGTAATCTCTTTTGGGCTTCTTATGCGAAGCTCCTCATTTTCGGGGGAAATGACTATGGAACAACTTGCTCAAATGGCATACGCATTGCCTGAAACGGACGAGGACGTTAAAGAGTTTAAAAATATGATAAGCACTTATACGGCAAAATAACGTTGTGAAGTACACTTGAATAAATGGAGTGCGTACGTGACTCGTTGAATTGTAGTTTGACTTTCACCTATGAAAACAATCCTATATATTGAGCAAAAGAGTTGCTTATGAAAACTTTATTACTGTCATTTATCTTGATTTTTGTTCACGACGCATATTCGCAAATAATCTTTTTTACCTTAAAACACAATAACACTTCGGTGCTTATTTCTAATGAAGGCAACGTTTTTTCAGATATGGACAACGGCCTGGCTGGATACGAAGTTCCGAAAGGGAGCGGGCTGAACGCTATTTATTCGGCACAATTTTGGTTTGCTTCCAAGAACAGCTTTGGGAGGTCATTCTCAACAAGGTCACGATGTTTTTCTAGGGCCGTTTCCAAATAATAGT
>JABSPC010000615.1 GCA_013215515.1 Crocinitomicaceae bacterium | reverse complement strand
AGAAGATGAGCGTAAAGTTCCGTTTTTAGTAGATTTATTGCAACTCACTCTAAAACAGAATCGCTTTGAGGATGCGCGCAAACATTTGTATCATTTGCGAAGAGAGGATCCTAAATCGATTAAGAAAACACGCTTGGTGGAGGCAAAAATACTTTTAGGAGAAGGCAAATATTCCGAAACTGAAAAAATATTAGAGGAACTATCATCAAGCCGAAACTTAGCAGATTCTGTTTGCTTCGAACTCGGGAAATTATATATGAACTTTAATAAATTTGAGTCAGCATTGAAACAGTTTCAAAGAGCCTTAGATCTTAAGCCTGAAAAGGCAAAATATCATCAATCCATTGCTACATGCTACCTTCGTCTAGATAAAGTGGAACTTGCTCTTGACCATGCATTAACAAGTATTGACTTAGTCCGCTATTTTCCTGCTGCTCATTATACTATTGGACAAGCTTTGGAACGACTAGGAGATATTGAAAATGCAAAGAAGGCATATGCTACTGCAGAAAAGCTTCGACCTACAATGGTTCGAGCAAAAATGGCGGTAGAGAATTTGTCAAAAACGGATGTGCAAACTGAATCTAAGGAAGACGTTTCAAGTGATTTTCCTGAAATAATTATTGTTTCGGGACTTCCGCGATCAGGCACTTCTATGATGATGCAAATGCTGGATGGAGCCGAATTACCTATTTTGACGGATGGGTTGCGTAAAAAGGACTCAAATAATCCGAAAGGTTATTTTGAGTATGAAAAGGTAAAATCATTGCATAAGTCGAATGATTGGTTGGCAGAGGGAGAAGGAAAGGTTATTAAAGTGATTGTTCAGTTGATTAAGTATTTGCCAAAAGAATTTCGTTATAAAATTATTTTAATGACACGTAGTATTGATGAAATTCTTGAATCACAACGGATAATGATTGGAAAAAGAACACCTCCTAAATTGGAAATCAAGAGATCGTTCGAAAAGGAAATTAATAGTGTTGAGAAATGGAGTCGGTTGGAGCCTGGAGTGGAACTTATTAAGATAGCTTACCGTGATACTATTAACCATCCACAGGATCAAGCAGAAAAGGTTGCGGAGTTCTTGAATAGAGATTTGGACATTGAAAAAATGGTTGATGCAGTTGATAGTACATTATACCATAATCGAATTTATAAATTTGAACTATAGAGATAGTTGGACTTGAAACATTAAAATAGACACTGAATTAAGGTTTGACTATCTAATAGTTCTTGTGATGCAATTATATACCACAAGAACTCTGATGTGTCTCAATTTGAATAAGGAAGAAATTAGAGACCTTATAAAGACCTACAACCCTAGAATAATTGAAGGATTAGGAAAAGGTACATCGTTAATTGACACTACTTCAGTAAATTCACTTTTTCTCGTCAATTGAATCTTCGGGAAATCGAAAGATCGTTCAATCATTGAGTTGATTGGCAACCTCATAACTTTCAATTGCCAATCGGTCTACATACCACATCATTGCCTCAACAAATTTATCTGATTTTTGAGGAAATGTAGGGTCCAGAAGATTTCCATCTTTATCAAAAATGTCGTTAACCTTTGAAATGCAAAACTTTTCTGATGTTGGGATACATCCGAGTGCTAATGCAACCAATCGTAATTGTGATAGACAAAATGCTCCACCCAAATCACCAGAAACTACAGTTACTATTCCCATTGGAATGTGCTTTAGTTGTTGAGGCGCAAGATGATCTAAAAGATTTTTAAGAGGACCAGGGATACTATTTTTGTATTCAGGAGTAACGATAATAATTCCATCTGCTGATTCCAATGTGTCAATGAAGTATTGGAGCTTACCAGGGAATGAAGTAATGCGGTCTACTAACATTGGAAACGGATATTCCTTTAAATCGAGAAGAACAGTGTCTACGGATTGATTCTTTTCAAGACTGTTCACAACGGTTTGTGCTACGTAATGACTTATTCTTCCATTTCGTATAGAACCTGATAATACGACTACTTTTTTCATCTAATTTAATTTTTTTATGGTTAATTCTCTACTATAATGTTTTTTTCCTGTGGTTGGTAAGCCCCGTCAAACGTCCAACCACCGAATCTTTTTTTGAAGTCACTTTCTATGCCGAAAAGATGGATCTCAGTAGGCCAGATTTCCAGAGATTTTTCTTTTCCAAAAGTTCCAAGACCCAATCTGGAAAATTCCTTTTTTTTCCAAGGAAACAATTGATGTATTACGGTATCGCCAATAACGATTAGCCAATCAAAACCAACGAGTTGATCGTTTAATCTGAATTCAAGAATTTCACTGAAGGGATGAGTAGACATATAAAAAATGAATTTATCTATATGACCTTCTTCACGTTGAAACCCTGTAATAATATCACTCCATTCCCTGAGTACATTTTCGTGTTCTAATGTAAATTCACTGGTTACGTTGACTATTGTGGTTTCATTTCTTGAACGATACGTTGAACTGT
>JABSPC010000614.1 GCA_013215515.1 Crocinitomicaceae bacterium | reverse complement strand
TTTTTTGAAAAAAAATTGAAGTATAGGATAAATTGTAATAATCCTATCATTTTATTAACCATTCGAACCACTTACGAACATTCGTATTAGAATTCTTTTCAAAAATCTTAAATTCGATACTTCGATTCGTATCGGAAGCAAAAAACCAACGGGAAACAATGAAGCAATATCACGACTTATTACAGCATATTCTGGACAATGGAACCAAGAAAGAAGATCGCACAGGAACCGGAACCACATCCGTTTTCGGATACCAAATGCGTTTCGATTTGAACGAAGGGTTTCCAGTTATAACAACTAAAAAAGTTCATTTAAGATCAATAATCATTGAACTCCTTTGGTTTTTACAAGGTGATACAAATATTAAATACCTAAGCGATAACAACGTCAAAATCTGGGACGATTGGGCTGATGAACAAGGGAATTTAGGCCCTGTTTATGGTCATCAATGGAGGTCTTGGCCCGATGGAAACGGAGGAACAATTGATCAAATCACAAAACTGGTTAACTCTCTAAAAAACAACCCAGACTCTAGAAGACACATCGTTTCAGCATGGAACGTTGCCGATGTTGACAATATGGCTTTACCACCATGTCACTCTCTGTTCCAATTCTACGTTGCCGACGGAAAGTTAAGCTGTCAATTGTACCAAAGAAGTGCAGATACTTTCCTAGGTGTTCCATTCAACATTGCCTCTTACGCTCTACTTACGATGATGCTTGCGCAAGTTTGTGATTTGGAATTGGGCGACTTCGTTCATACCTTCGGTGATGCTCATATTTACAGTAACCATATTGAACAAGTTGAGTTACAATTAAGCAGGGACTTCAAGGAATTACCGACAATGAAAATAAATCCTGAAATAAAAGATATTTTTGCATTTACATATGAAGATTTTGAACTTATCAATTACGATCCACACCCGCACATTAAAGGTGCTGTCGCTGTGTAGCATATTCTTTTCTCTTTCTTTCCTTTCATTCTCTCAAGACAATGAAGTTTCTATGCTTTTTGTTGGAGACGTTATGGGGCATGATGGACAGATTAACGCGGCATTCAACAAAACAACGAATTCTTACGAGTACGAGGACGCATTCAAATTCGTAAAGCCAATTCTAAATGAATACGACCTGAGAATCGCAAATTTAGAAGTTACCCTAGCGGGAAAACCGTACAAAGGATATCCACAATTTTCTTCTCCAGATGATTTACCAGAAACGCTAATAAACACCGGATTCAATATCATTTTAACGTCGAACAATCATTCGTGCGATAGAGGATCGAAAGGCGTTGCTCGAACATTGGACAAATTGGACGAACTTGGAGTTGCGCATACTGGAACCTTCAGAAATCAAGCTGAAAGAGATAGAACCTATCCGTTAATGGTGAAAAAGAACGGAATGAAAATAGCCATGCTCAATTACACATACGGAACGAACGGATTGTCCGTGGCAAAACCCTTAATTGTAAATTACATCGACAGTAATGTAATTAAAGCGGATGTTTTGAAAGCAAAAGAACGTGGCGCAGAATATATTATTTGCAATATGCACTGGGGGTCTGAGTACAAATTACTTCCCAACAATTATCAAAAAACTTATGAGAAATTGTGCTACCGAATTGGCGTAGACATGGTTATTGGTGGACACCCACACGTGGTTCAGCCGATTGTCAAAAAGGAGATCAACGGCGAAGACAAATTAACAGTTTGGTCGCTTGGTAACTTTGTTTCAAACATGCAGATTCGTCATACAAGAGGAGGCGTGATGGTTGGAGCTACGATTAAAAAGAAAGACAATAAAATCACATTAGAAGAAGTAAAACACCATATCGTTTATGTTCTCGCAAAACAAGAAGGTGCAACGAAACCGTATTACATCCTACCTGATTTTGATTACAATAAATTCCGCCTGGGCTTTTTAGGTGAAGTAGATATCAAACGTATGAAGCTTTACTTTAGCGATGCTAGGAAATTGTACGCGGAAGAAAATGCTGGTAATGAAGAAAGTATCGTAAGTGAAGAATCCCCAATCGGCCAATTGTACATCAAGTTTTTGACACAGTATTATTCAGTGCTTTTACCGAAAACAAATGACGATATTTTAATGGATCCAAACTTGGGTGCATACCTTCACGAAACATTAAGGTCTGACGGTTCAAATGCAATCTTATCGGGTGTATGTTCAACAAAAGAACAAGCGGCAGCGAATCTTAGTTTCATAAAGGATTGCGGTATGGCCGAGGCCAAAATCGTTCTTGTTAAACCAGGAAAAATAGAAATTATAGAATGAAGACAGCCTTAATTGTTGCGATGGACCTTGAAAAAGGGATTGGAAGAGATAATGATTTGATGTGGCACTTGCCAAACGATATGAAGTTCTTCAAGGATACGACCAAAGGAGAAATCGTTGTGATGGGAAGGAAAAACTACGATTCGATCCCTGAAAAATACCGCCCTTTACCTGGTAGAGAAAATGTTGTTTTAACCCGGACGGAAGGATTTAAAGCAGACGATTGTCAAGTATTTAACTCTTTGGACGCGTGCATGAATTTCTACAAAAACGAAACAGAAAGAACCATTTTTATTATTGGAGGAGGTCAAATATACAAGCTTGCTATGGAATCTGGAATCATCGATGAAATGTACATCACGCATATTAATCACAAGTACGGCGCTGACACTTTTTTTCCAGATTTTGATTTAAAAGAATGGACTGTTGAAACGATTGTAAATCAAGAGATTGACGATAAGCATAAAGCGAGTTTTGGGGTGATTAAATATTCTAAGAGGTAGATGGATTTTAGATCGCTGCGCTTTTGGATCACTTAGTTCTTGGAGCGTATAACAGCGCTAACGCTTGTTTTTCAAAAGATTTCTCTTTTTCTTGCCTTTTGGATTTATTGTCGTTTTACTGAACAAGAATTAGTCCAAAAGCGCAGCGATCCAAACATCACTTCTCATCATGCTCTGGCAAATCACCATCAAGAAGCATATACTCGCTGGAATTCTCCATCTATTCTTTCAACTTCTTTTTTGCTTTTCTCACGGTTCTTTCTTCAATCGGGCTAAACGAAACACCACTGTCGATTTCCAATAAATGTAATCTCCCATCACTATAAATTAGCACCATTGGACCCTGCTTAAAGCTCACAATCATTGTATCTCCTTTCATTGTGAATTCACATCGATCTCTTGGACCATCAGTTCCTCTTCCTTCTGCATTTCGGAACACTTTTTCACCATCAATACGAAGGTAGATCATCGCAAACCTAGGTATATACAACCACCAATTCCCTTGATAATATTGCGCTGACACAGAATCGGCTTGACCGAAAGAAATACTACTCGTCAAAACAAGCAGAAGAAATAAGCACTTCATCATATTCTAAAGATACGAAAAGCTCCTTTTTGGACTTATTCTTGTTTCATTGAATCCATAAACAATCCAAAAGCCTGAAGGGCGATCCAACAATCTAAATGACAGCTTGCGACCTATCCAAAAGCAAGAAAAAGCGAGAGCTTTTGAAAAACAAGCGTTAGCGAAGTTATACGATTCAAAAAACATGCTTAAAACTTGTTGATAAAACGACCTTGACTCAAGCGAAATCAGCCCATGAAATCACTATTTTTATACCTCTCAGAAATCGTGAATTAAACCAATGAAAGTCTGCATTGCCGAAAAACCTAGTGTTGCTAAAGACATCGCCGAAATCCTCGGAGCGAAACAGCGAAACGACGGCTTTTTTGAAGGGAATGGGTACCAGGTAACTTGGACCTTCGGGCATTTATGCACCTTAAAGGAACCCCACGATTACAACGAGAATTGGAAATACTGGAAATTAGAAGACCTTCCTATCATTCCGCCCAATTTTGGAATTAAATTGATTGAAAATCAAGGGGTAGAAAAGCAATTCAACACAATAGCACGCTTGGTGCAAAACTGCGATGAAGTTATAAACTGCGGGGATGCTGGGCAAGAAGGAGAACTTATTCAACGATGGGTTTTATTAAAGGCGAAATGTACAGTTCCAATCAAACGTTTGTGGATTTCATCATTGACAGAAGAAGCAATTAAAGAAGGGTTTGAAAAGCTTCAAGACGCATCGAAATATGACAATTTATATGCTGCTGGAAGCGCTAGAGCCATTGGTGACTGGATGCTAGGGATAAACGGTACTCGATTGTTCACGAAGAAATTTGGACAAGGCAAATCGACGTTGTCAATTGGACGGGTGCAGACCCCTACTCTGGCGATGATCGTTCAACGACACAAAGAAATAGAAGCTTTTGACGTTCATGAATATTGGGAGCTTAAAACGAAATATAAAGATCAAGAGTTCAATTGTCAGATTCCAAGATTAAAATCAGAGGAAAAGGCAAAAAACGGACTCGAATATCTAAAAGATAAAGAATTTGAAATCACTTCTTTTGAGCAAAAGGAAGGGAAAGAGGGAAATCCTCGACTGTATGATTTGACTTCACTACAAGTTGATGCCAATAAGAAGTATGGTTATTCTGCCGACGAAACGTTGAAACTGATTCAAGGATTGTACGAGAAGAAATTGGTAACTTATCCGAGAGTTGATACTACGTACTTGACAGACGATTTACACCCGAAAATCCCGAATATTTTAAAGGGTTTACAATACTATTCTCGTTTTACAGAAAGCTTACTCCAGAAAGCTATTCCAAAATCAAAAACGGTATTCGACGATAAGAAAGTCACGGATCACCACGCCATTATTCCAACTGGAGTATCCCCATCAGGAGTGAGTCATCCTGAACAAAATATTTACGATTTAATCGTTCGAAGATTTATAGCCGTTTTCTATCCACCCTGCCTCGTTTCAAATACGACAGTTTTGGGTAAAGTAGGTGATTTAGAATTCAAAGCAACTGGAAAGCAAATTTTGAAACTAGGATGGCGTGAATTATACGTTTCTGAAGACAAAAACGCCAAGAAAGACAAGGACGAAGAGAAGATAATGCCGCATTTCGATGAAGGTGAAAAAGGCCCTCACGAACCTGTTGTTCACAAGGGAAAAACATCTCCTCCTAAGCATTTCACCGAGGCAACTCTACTTAGAGCAATGGAAAGCGCGGGCAAGCAAATTGATGATGAAGAGATGCGAGAATTAATGAAGGACAATGGAATCGGAAGGCCTTCTACGCGTGCAAATATCATTGAGACACTATTCCGCAGAAAATACGTTGAGAAAAAACGAAAGAATCTCGTAGCTACGTCAACTGGAATCGCGTTGATTGACACTATTCAAAACGAACTCTTAAAAAGCGCTGAACTTACTGGTAATTGGGAACGAAAAATTCGATTGATTGAAAAGGGTGAATACGATCTTGATGTCTTTAAACAGGAGCTCTATAAAATGGTTCGGGAAATTACCGACGAAGTAATATTCAATACGCACAGGCCGATGCAACATTTTCGGGCCGCTGAAGCCGCTACACAAAAAGCAGAACCCCAAAAGCGTGTCAAAAAAGTAATTTCATTTGAAGAGATGGATTGTCCTAAGTGCAAGTCGACCAAATTAATGAAAGGAAAGTCTGCTACTGGGTGTACAAACTTTAAAGAATGTGGATTCAAAGTTCCATTCGAATTAATGGGTAAAAAGCTATCTGACAACCAGCTCAAGGACCTTATCGAAAAGAAAAAGACAGGTTGGATCAAAGGAATCACGAACCCTTCTAACCAAGAAAAGATTGAAGGCCGTTTCTTAATGGATGAACAATTCAACATTCAATTCGATAAAAAGCAGCCAAATGCTTAAAATCAAATCTCATTGCGAACGATGCAACGCTCACCTTCCCAATAAAAGTAAAGATGCAATGATTTGTTCTTTTGAATGTACTTTCTGTAAAAACTGCGTTGAAGGAGATTTGAACCAAGTGGATGTGCTACATCAGAGTGGACAGTAAGTTAAGATATTGCTAGAACTTAAATTAGCAAAATGTCAAAAAGAAAAGAAGTTACACGGCTGTCTACAAACGTAATGCTGTGAAGTTGTCAGAAGAAAAGGAGAATGTTGCAAAAGCAGCGCGAGAGCTGGGCATTGGAGCTCAGTTGATCCACCGTTGGAAAAAGGAACAAGAAGAGTTTAAGCATAACAGCTTTCCAGATCACGGAAAAGCAAAGCTTACAGATGAAGAGAGAAAGCTCGTTTAAGGAAAGAGTTACGAGATGCAAAAATGGAAGCAGAGATCTTAAAAAAGGCGAAACCAAGTTTGAGTATCGGACATTACATATATTGAAACCACAACGGGTTGGATTTATCTGACAGTAATCATTGACTTATTTGATCGAAAGGTTGTAGAGTGGTCTCTGAGCGAAGAGTATGACTACTGAAAATACAATTATCAAAGCTTGGTA
>JABSPC010000613.1 GCA_013215515.1 Crocinitomicaceae bacterium | reverse complement strand
TTAATCTGTATTGCAACAACGAAATTTCCTGTCGTAGGATGGTTAAAAGAAATACATCCGGTTAAAGGATCTAAAGTGAAATTATTCAGAGGCATTATTTGAGAAAATCCTGCATTGTAGCCACAAGGAGCTCCTGCAGTACTTCCAGGTATAATCATTGCAAATGTTGTACTATCTCCTTCTGGATCAGCAATCGTTAGACAATAATTAAACGTTGTATTCGTACATGCGTAAGGCATTGGAATAGCAGTAACTACTGGTGAATTATCACAAGGTGCTGTCAATGTATTCATCGTAGTAGAAACGTACATATTATTACCTGTTCCTCCAGATAAATTACTCGATTGATCACGACAACAAAGGTCAAAATCTATTGTCCATGAATCACAATCTGCCGGAAGTGTTATCGTGGCCTCATATGTATATTTCCAAAGACCAGGATCTGTTCCTCCACTACAATCACTCGTAGCACTAGCACAGAGTTGATTCACATCCTCCGCAATTCCAACTTGATTAAAGGTTGGAACAACAGGATTGACAAGTCCACAGGTATTACTCATTGAGAAATACGTTGATCCCATGGATACTGGATGGGTTCCGGGACAGACTCTAAATAAGGTTAAAGTGAAAGTGTAAGTCAGCGGATTTGCTGGATCACATTCATAAGTAATATTCGCTCCCGGAATATGAGTTGCAAGGGAGTAATTAAAATTCGCGCATACTAATATCGCAATGACAAGTGTTAGAAGTCGTTTCATAGTGGTGTGTAGTAAATAGTGCAATGCAACAGTATAGATTCGCAACAGGTATTTATGAAGCAAGCATTGCTAATAGTTGACGCAAAAATATATATTAGAATAACGCTTTCGACTATAAGCACCTGTATTTAACGGATTTAGCAATTATTTTTCAAATACTAACATACTCGGAATTATGGAGTTTGCTTACCACCTGTCGAAAACAACTTCTTCCCTCGAATTCAGGGACTTTTAACATATTCACTCTTCGGCCATGAAATCTAACTTTAAAACAACTTAATCAACCATAAATCGACTTTATGAACAATGCTTTACCCTGCATGTTAATAAGTTGTACTTCAGGAAATTGACTTCGAATCGTGATTTTAAATTCATCAACAAATAGATTTGGTTTTAATCTGACGGAGTTGAGAGATCAAATTCAAATCCCATTTAAGTACTGATTGAGTATTCAAGTACCGGAACTTTGCCGTTAACATTACATTAACATATGTTGGCATTCGTCTTGTAATATCGATTATCAAATTCTAAAACAAGACATTATGAAAAATCTTACATCCTTCCTCGTGGTACTATGTATATGCTTTGCGACAACGGCTGGTGATTGGCCATATAGTCGACTTGAACGATTATACATAACCAATCCAACGAAATGCCTAAGAATTTCAAAGCGGTATATCAAATATTTACCTGATAACGCAATTCCTTATTATTTCGCTTCGATTGTATACCGTGACAAGTCGCAAACGCATGGAGAAATGAAAACTCGATATATGATGATGATGAAGTCAATCGGGTATGCGATGAAATTTGAAAATTTTGATGAAATAGATATTGAAATCAAAGTTGGATACGAATCTTATATAGAAGAATTGGAAACAGATACTGATTTGTTAATCGGTGAAATAGAACAAACAGAACTGGCAAGGTTTGGAGGTCGGCTTGCAAACAAACACCGAAAATTAATTGATAATCGCGAATTGATATTACTAGTTGCGGGTGGCGGTAGTGATACTCATATAATAGTTCCAGGGTCTGATGAACCTGAAGCAACTGCTCTAGTTGAAACAGCAGCTGATAATTCTGACTCTCAAGAATCGGGAATGCCTGGTTACTTTGGATTAGCAACTG
>JABSPC010000612.1 GCA_013215515.1 Crocinitomicaceae bacterium | reverse complement strand
GATTTGCTTAAGCTTTTTATTTATGGTTATCTCAATAAATGCAGGTCATCAAGAGATCTAGAAAAAGAATGCAATCGTAACATTGAAGTAATATGGCTACTCAAGTCACTTACTCCAGATCACAACACCATTTCTAATTTTAGGAGAGACAATAATAAAGCAATCCGAAATGTGTTTAAAGCCACTGTTGAGTTGGCCAAGAACTTTGAGTTAATTGGCGGAAAACTAATTGCTGGTGATAGTACCAAGATGCGAGCTCAAAACTCGAAAAAGAATAATTACAACAAAAAGAAAATCGATAGGCATATCCAACACATTGAAGGGAAGCTGGAACATTACACCGAGCTCTTGGCTCAAGCTGATGGTGATGCTAAAAAAAAAGCCCTAGAACAAATTGACCAATACAAGCAACGAAAAAGTGAGTTTGAGCAACTAAACAAACAGCTTGACTCAAGTGGTGAAACCCAAATATCAACTACAGATCCAGACGCTAGAAACATTATGATCAGAAATCATATTTGTGAAGTTGCTTACTCCATACAAACAACCGTAGATGCTGAAAATAACATCCCAATTGATTATAAATTGTCTAACCAAAATGATGCTAAAGCAATGGGACCAATGCTCAAAAGAGCCGTTGAAATACTTGGAACCAACCAATTTACAGCACTCTACGATAAAGGATATCACTCTGGAAGCGAACTGAAAACAGCACAAGATCTTGGTATCAAAACTATTGTAGCCATCCCGGCTCTACCAGGAAAATCTAGAGCTCCCAATTCCAATTACAACTCAGCTAATTTTATCTACAATAAAAGCGAGGATACCTATACCTGTCCACAAGGACAGTCCATGAGATCTCCAGGAACTTGGTATCAACTCAAAAGCTATAAAGTCAAGCACTATAGAACAAAAGCCTGTCAGAAATGCCCAGCAAAAGACTTATGCACAACATCTAAAACTGGTAGACTTCTTTCCAGATCAGAGTATTATGATCAGTATCGAGTTAACGAAAAATTAAACTTTGAAAACAGCCAACTATACAAGAAAAGACAGGCCATAGTAGAACACCCATATGGTACTATTAAAAGACAGTGGGGCTTTAACTACATCATTACTAAAAAGGGAATAGAACATGCCTCTGCAGACGTTGGTCTTATCTTCTCTGCATACAATCTCAGAAGGTTAATCTCAATTGTTGGCCTAAATCAACTCAAAATTCACCTCAAAGAACTCTGCGCTTTAATTAATCTTATTATCAGCACCCTAAAGGCTAAACCGGCCCTTCTAAACCACTACCGTTTTATCTTTTTAAAAGGCTAAATCAAATCCGAAAACCCCTTACAAACAATCTGCTTTTTAATATCTTTCAGGTTATTAGACGAACTGACGTTAATAGTAATGAAGACAACAAAGCAAATAACCATATGGAGCATAGCCGTATTGTTTGGGCTAATTGGAGCATGCTCGACATCCGAAAAACCTGAGGATAAAGAAAATCCCAACTCAAATGAGGTCAAAATTGGAAATCAAGTTTGTTTCAACCACTCTTTGCTTGTTCTGGATTCCACAACATATGATGCAGCAGTCAATTCTGAGTTCATCAGCTACTTCGCTTTTTCATACGAGAAACAGCTCCCAGGTTATCAAGGATTTTATTTAATCGGTGCTACAAATTATTTGGAGTTTTTCCATCCAAAAAGTATGGAAGGATAAGCTTCGGAAAAAGGTGAAATTTGGATTTGTTTGGCATCTCTGAAAGCAAATTATTTAAATGGGTTAAATACAGGTAAACTGGGCTTTAT
>JABSPC010000611.1 GCA_013215515.1 Crocinitomicaceae bacterium | reverse complement strand
ATTAAAGAGTGTAAGAACTAAAGATCAGGAAAGTGATATTACAACCCATAACTTGATATATGATGGAGCAACAGGACAGCCGATTTATACCTCGGTAGAAAATGAATTTGAAGATGAACTTTATAGCTTTTCAGTGCCCGGACATCGTATTTATGAAGGACTGGAGGCAGCATATCAGCACCAAAATTTAAAACTAAGGGATGTTTTCCCTGGAACTAATCCGGGTGAATTACTATTGCCAAATCTTGTTGCCAGTGCTTACTTTCTGAATTTTAGTGCCGGTGATGAACTTTGGGTTTGGCCTGAAACAGGAGACAAATACACAGACGGTGAGATGGTTACTGTGTTGGAAAGAAATACACAAACCCTGTTATGTATTAAACAAGATGGGAATCTGTTTTCACCTGCAGCTGTAGATCATATTTTGCAAGTGGTTAAACCCGGACACCGCAACATTCAGTCAGCCATCGTAGGTAATATGACTAGTCGAGATGATTGGCGAACTGGTGAATGTAACTTCGGCTTTCCATACGAACAAATGACCAGAAATGTATTAAGTGCCTCAGCAGTTACCATGAACGACTCATGGCATACAGACGCTTCATCTGCCATTGAAGCGACTATCGCTGCAGGATCGCCTCTCAACCCATACAAACTAGGAATGAAAGGGATTTGGAGACCTGATGCCTCCTATGTTTATGTTAAAGAACGCAACAACACTGGAGACATACGTGTGGATGGTGATTTTGAAATGACCAAATCGTTCCCTTGGACAGAAATGTACACAGACCCAAGTACTGCTCTTATGGATAATTGGGAGTTGGCAAATACCATAACACGTTATTCCACCAAGGGCTTCGAAATAGAAAATCAAGATGCCATTGGTGTGTATTCAGCAGCCCAGTATGGTTATGGAGATGCGCTTGTAACAGCAGTTGCTGGAAACGCTAAATACAACGAAATCATTTTCGATGGCTTTGAAGACTACAACTATTATTTAAGCAATACCTCAAATCATTGGAATCTTGGATTAACGGGTGCCCAAATAGTCACAACAGAAGCGCACTCAGGGGATTATTCTTTCCAACTCAATGGATTAGATAGTAAAACCTTTAATGCTGATGTAGCTCCTGATTGTAGTAATATTTCCAATTACGATATTGGTATCAATCAGGTAACCGTAAACGACTGTGGATGCAATGGTAAATTCGCTCCGGAAACAGGGGAAACCTATTATGTTTCACTATGGGTGAAAGAAACAGCTCCATTAGGTCAATACTTGTTAAATTACACAGCTCCCCAGTTAGTTGTTGATAACGGGGTTCAAACAGTAACGTTAGCGCCTTCAGGAAATATAATTGAAGGCTGGCAACAGATCAGAGGAGAATTTACTGTAGATAATTCAAGTACTTCGATGAGTTTCACACTCAACAATTTAGGAACAGCAAATATCTATATGGATGATATACGAATTCATCCTGTAAACGCAGGCTTAGTGAGCTATGTCTATGACGTTGGAAACCTTAAACCTGTCGCTGTATTAGATAATAACAACTATGCCACCTTCTATGCTTATGATGAGGAGGGTCGTTTGGTTAAAACTTCTCGGGAGACCATCAAAGGGATTAAAACAATTTCTGAAGGTAGAACTGGTAACGCAAAAAATCTATAATGAGAAAACAAAGCTTAATAATAGGGTTGATGATGCTTTTTGGAAGCGCTGCTATGGCACAAAACCTGCCTGCAGATTTGGCTAAATGTTCACAAACCTATCTGGCAGAACAACTGCACTTGGATTACACCGTTACCAATTTTAATTGGGAAGGAAAAACAAGCATTCAAAAAGGAGAAATCAGGAAAAACAAGCAGAATTACTACTCCGCTGTTGGTGACGAAGCATTTTTAGTTTCAGGGAGAATGTACATCAGCATTGATAAAGTAAATCGGGTGTTGAGTTATCAAAAACTAAACACAAAAATGCCTAAACACGAGCCTCTTAGTGCTGTACAAATTGCTCAACAACTAGAACTTGCCGATACCATTCATTTTGTGGGGAAGCAAAATGGCGTTTCGGCATACGAAGTGTTGTTCTCTGCTGGCCCAGTTGTTCGCATGGAAATTCAATTGGACACCAAAGGGATAAAAAAGATAATTTACCATTATCCGAAAGCAACGGATGAGGAGGAGTATGCTTACAAAAAGACAGTCATCAATTATACAAAAGTTAGTACAGTGCTTTTGGTAAACGACTTGTTTAAAATCAATAAATATTTAGTAAAAAATGGTAGCAGCTACATTAGTGCTAAACAATTTGCCAACTATGAAGTACACAAATTATAAAATAACGATAATAGCAATTTTAGTATTTCTAACAGGGAATATTAGTGCTCAACACACCGCGCAATTTCGAAGTGGACAGAACATAACCTCTAGCTATGGAGCCTTTGTAGTCGAAGACCATCAATGGAAATATATGCGTAATACCCCCAATTGGGCAACTGAGTTTACCAATCATAAGGTGAAAAACTACATTACTCTCGAAAGAAGAGGTGAGGAAGGAACCAGTACCTACTTTGATAATGCTTGGAGTTTAACCTATCAGTTTGATGTGAAAGGGTTTAACCTGACCACCGGACTATTGGAGCCTGCAACAACTTATACCATTACCATCGATTATGATCCGGTATTGAATTATAAGGACATTGCAGTTGTAGAGATCGGTGACTATCACCGCTATTTAGTAGATAACATTAGTGTTGTGCCTACTGGATTAACTGCCGCTGAGATAACAGATGACATCGTTCTTACGGGGCATATGGATATTCAACGCTTTTACAACCTGGATTTAACACTTGCTCCATCTCTTAATTACAATGTTGATGTAACTAATAATGAAGTAGACCTGGATTGGAACTTTTATCCTGGAGCAGCAGAATATGATATAGAGTGGCTATTTAATTACGATGGAAGTGCTGCTGTAACAGCTGCAGATTTTCGCAAAAGAGCAACACGGGTTTCATCGGAAGAAAATAATTATTCGATCAGTTTAATTTATGAATCCTATGTTGTCAATCCATCTTCATTGCATTTTAGGGTGAGGCCCGTTGGTAGAGCTGGTACAAATTTCGAAAAACGTGTGGAGGGTGCATGGGCACCTGTTGCAAGCTATGCCATTATAAGCAGTGGTTTGGTGGATGATCTTTCCTATAAAAATTGGCAATACGGGGCAGCTTATGCTGAACATGGCAAGCGTATGGAGACCATGAGTTTTTATGACGGCAGTGGCAGATTGCGACAAACCGTGGGTAAAAACAATACGGATAATACTACCATAGTTAGTGAAACATATTACGATTTTGAAGGCCGTGCAGCGCTCAACACCATTGCGTCACCTACAGGAAATAATGTATTGAAATACTATTCAGACTATAGTTTGAATACTGTGGCGGTCTATCAAAAATACAGTAAGCTGGATTTTGATGTAGCCAGTAAATTGGCTTATCCTAGCGATTTATCCCATAATCATTCGCAGCACAATTACAGCTATTATGATCCTACGAACCCCGACTTAAACAATGAAAACGCCTACCTCCCTGATGCTCAGGGTAACGGGTATGCGCGCACCATTTATGGGATGGATGGCCGAGTAAAGAAAGCCAGTGGTATTGGAGAGAACTTTAAAATTGGAAGCGGTCATGAAACCAGCGTTTATTATGGCACCCCTT
>JABSPC010000610.1 GCA_013215515.1 Crocinitomicaceae bacterium | reverse complement strand
ATACTCTGCGATCTAAAAGGGTAACCCTATAAATTAATTCAAAGTCTATTTTAAAGTCCTATTATATCTTTTAGCTCATTTTAATTCACTTTCTCAATGGACGAATTTAGGTGGTCAGGGTTCCAATGCGAATATGATTTCAAATGGAATATATATTATTGAAGTCTTAACAAAGCCGAAAGCTTCTCTTGGTTCTCCAAGGTAAGCTTTTTTATTACTCAAGATCCTACATATTGAGCCCTCAAAAAATTATTACCAACCATTTCCTAAGCAGCTACGTATTATGAGTAATACTACTGACATAAAACTTATTTCTTAGACTCTGATTCGAATTTCGAATTAGAGTTTTTTTTTGCTTCATCCGATAAGCACACTCAAACCGAACCTCAACACAACTAATTTCCTTTTGTACTTAATTGTTACCTTTTTCATACACTATCATTACATTGTTCTAAAATAAATTAGCGTGGGAGATACAATTCTAGAAATAAACCACTTATCCAAAAACTACAAGGATATCAAAGCTATCAGCGATTTGAGCTTGAAAATAGAGTCTCAAATGGTTTATGGTTTACTTGGACCAAATGGAAGTGGAAAAACGACAACTTTAGGAATATTGTTAGGAGTCATTAGACAATCGAAGGGAAGTTTCTCTTGGTTTGGAGAAGGTGAAAAGGATGAAAATCGTAAAAGGATAGGAGCGCTTTTAGAGACTCCTAATTTCTACCCTTATCTTAGCGCACAAGAAAATTTAGAGCTTGTTGCGAAAATTAAAGGAATAGACCTTAATCCGGAAAACTTGGATTCAAATTCAAAATCCATAGATGATGTTCTCGAATTAGTTGGATTAACTGAAAGACGGAAATCCAAATTCAGAACCTTCTCATTAGGTATGAAACAACGCTTGGCAATAGGGGCAGCATTATTAGGCGACCCTCAAGTTTTAGTACTCGATGAGCCAACAAACGGACTTGATCCACAAGGAATTGCTGAAATTAGAGACTTGATTATTGAAATTGGGAAAAGCGGTAGAACGATTATAATTGCTTCTCATATTCTTGATGAAATTGAAAAGGTTTGTACGCATTGTGCGATTCTTCGAAAAGGAGAATTGCTGCAGACTGGAACAATTAGCGACATTATCGGTAACCAAGATGCAACCTTAATAAAACTGACTTCGAATGATATTAAGGCTTTGAAAACAGCAATTAATCAGATGGACAAAGTAAGTATTTACAAAGAAGACGAAGGCGCTATTATAATTCGTACAGAAAGTGGAACCAAAACAAGCGATGTAAACCAAATGTTCTTTGATAAAGGGATTGTGTTGAGCGCTTTAAATATGTTTAATGAGAGTCTGGAAAACCAGTTTCTTGAAATTGTAGGTAAGTCATGATGAAATTAATTGGAATAGAGTGGATGAAACTCAGGAGGCTAAATACCTTGAAAATCATTTTAGCTGTTTACGCGGTGGTTGTCCCTACAATTTACTTACTTCTTTCGAAAGTTAGTTTAGGCCCATGGACTTTCCCTGACACTATCTATCAGTTTCCTGGGAACTATCACATGATCGTTTTCGTAGCGGGCTGGTTTAACTTGCTTGTAGGTGTAATTATCATTGTCTTCACAACCAATGAACTAAAGTATAAAACACAACGCCAAAACGTAATTGACGGGCTTTCGAAACGAGACGTCATCCTATCTAAATTCTTCGTAGTCTTTCTTCTTACAGCGGTGGTAAGCCTATACGCGTTTCTCGTTGGTGTAGTAATAGGTCTAATGCATGGAAGTCCAATTGGAGAAATGTTTTCAGGAATTAAATATATCGGATTGTACTTTGTTTCAACCCTAGGTTATTTCACATTCGCATACTTCTTCGCTAACTTAGTTCGGTTACCTGCCTTGGCCATCGTTCTCTATTTAGCATCTACAGTAGTTGAATCTATTATTGGAGCCATTGCTGCGAGGGAATATTATCAGTTCTTCCCACTTCGAAGTTTTGCAGATTTAATTCCAATTCCAATTATGCCGGCTGGAGCAGAAAGCGATATTATATGGGGACAAGGAGCCAGAACTCTATTAGCGCTGGCTTACATCTCCATATTTGTCTTCATCTCTTATAAAGTAATTAAGAAAAGAGACATCTAAAAACAACTCTAAATCAAGGGGTAATAGGTACATTTCTATTATCCCCTTTTTTTACCCCACCATTCTTAAATGAGTTGCGCTGAGTAGAAAACTCTATCTCATGCGAACTCTTATCACTTCAGTATTTCTATTTATATTCTCAATAAGTCACTCCCAACAGGTCGATGCAGGTAACGGACATGCAATTATACTTGATAAAAATGGAGACGTCTGGACCATTGGACGAAATTACTTTGGTGCACTGGGCGTTGGTCAAAGAAAAAGTGCGACTTCTCCAGTGAAGATCAAAAGTCTGCCTGAAATAAAAGAGATCGCGAGAGGCTATGATCATTGCATCGCTATAGACGTGGAAGGAAATTTATGGGCTTGGGGAAGAAACAATTACGGTCAAGTTGGATCAAAATTTACAAAGGACTATTTCAAACCTTTAAAATTAGAAGGACATACTTATTTTGTTGCAGCTGAAGGTGGCTGGTCCCATACGTTAGCACTTAAGAAGGATGGATCCGTTTGGCGTGGGGACACAATACGCATGGAGAATTGGGGGACCTGCGTCATGATCACACTCCAAAACCGCGTCAAGTCTAATTCCAAAACGT
>JABSPC010000061.1 GCA_013215515.1 Crocinitomicaceae bacterium | reverse complement strand
ATTACTACTGAAGTGATCTGAGTATTATTTCCAGCCAGATCAGCGTGATCAATAACAATTGCTAGATTTCCTTCAGGAGCAGTACTCATATCGAGTCCAACGACTGACCAAGTATTTCCACCGCTACATGTCGGTTGCGTGAGAGGAGTCACACCACCAACACTGACTGTAACATCATCATTAACCGCAACGGAAACGATATTACCCATAACGCTATCGTTGTCACTGGAAGAAGAAACGACCGTCGCCTCTTCAATAGTAACATCTTCACTAGCTACTTCGTCTGCCGCTGCCTTGTTTCCAAGCACAAAAGCAGACGCAATAACTAAAGAAATCAAAAGATATTTAATTTTTTCACTCATTGTTCTCTCTCCTTACATCCAAAAACAAAGCCCGGAACATCCGGGCTCGATGTTAAATGGATTAAGCTTTAGTTTATTTCGTTATTTATACTATTTCATAATTGTAGAATACTGAGATTCCGACGAAATCCAATATTCCAACTCAATTTCCTGATTAATAAAGTGCCCAATACCTTGACCAGATATCTCAACTCGATAT
This sequence comes from Crocinitomicaceae bacterium, assembly GCA_013215515.1. GTDB lineage: Bacteria > Bacteroidota > Bacteroidia > Flavobacteriales_D > Crocinitomicaceae > UBA4466. The sequence goes on along the minus strand of JABSPC010000061.1, from coordinate 1,121 downwards.
TCCCCAGGGAACAACTTCAAATTGTCCACAGAAAATGTTGCACGGAAGATCAATCCTGTTATATCAACATCTTCATCCTCTGTCCACAGACTCAATTCAAATCCATTTGAAACCTTTCCGTTTGATTTGTCTGTCACGGTTGCAACCAGAGAATCTCCGGTGGACTCAATACAAACATGCGGGAGATTCAATACTCCTGCTGCCTTTTTAATAGACTTCAAGTTCTCTTTGGTAAGAATAAAACTCAAATCAGGATCAGGAAATTCCACTTTTCCACCATTGGGCGGAATAGTAACCAAGCTGGGATCTGTATATCCATATCGAATGATCTGTTTAGAATTTTCAGACTTGACCTCTACTAAATCATCTTTAAAATCAAAAGATGGATCTTCCAAAAGACTTACGGCACTCAAAAACTCACCGAGTTCGTAAATACCAAATTCCTTTGGAAATGTTTCGTCAACAGTTGCCTTTGCCAAGATATTCTTGCCATTTGCAATCGTGTAAATATCCGACCCCGGATTAATTACAATCGATCCCTGAACTGTCGAAAAGTTATTAAGAATTGAAAGTGTGTCTTCACTAATTTTCATGATTTTCCTCACTGGTTTCACTAAAATACATCAATAATAAAATATAATGTATAGCCTTGTATAAGTCAAGTTTATTTTTTCCCTTTTTTCTTCCGTAACGAGCAACATATTTCATTGCATTCCCTTGACAAAAATGCTCTGCAACTCCAATTGAATTCAACAAATCTTGAATCTGTGTTCCGTTATCATCATCACCAACATAATGTTGATTATAGGTGTTTTTGATATACTCGATCACATCATCAAGATTCTTTTTCTCATCATATTTAAAACTCATAATTTATTTCTTATTTTTTTTTGGCTTTTCTCTTCTTTCTTCGCGCCTCGGCTTCTTCTCTACGACGTTCTGCACGAGAAGCAAGTTGATCCTTATTCATTTGTGGAAATGGAATAGGTTCATTCGGAGGTTTCACATTCGGTGGTTTAATTGAAAGTGGTTGACCACCAGAGCCTGCCATCTTTGCAACAGGTTTATCTATTACACCGCCGTGCGATGCATTCGGAAGCTGTGCAATTGCAGGAAGATTT